>JBJEOZ010000314.1:0-12235 GCA_051880975.1 Ruminococcus sp. | reverse complement strand
AACCGCCGGAACAGTTAACAAGAACAACACCCTCTGTTCCACGCTCATTATAAGCGATTGAACCGCTGGCAGACATGTATTCCGACTGACCTACAAAATAGTTTTTGAACTGGTTGACTGCCTGAACTTCTTTGTTTGCCCAGGCTGTAACGCTTGCAGTACCGATTTTCTGTGAATAGTTTGACGGACGTGCAAGATACATACCGCAAGCCTCGGCTCTTGAACCGACAAGCGCCCATGTTTTATTCATTACATTATCGCTCATTCCTCTTGAAGCACCGTTTGCGTATGTATCGTGTGATTCATTCCACAAAACAGCTTTCGAAGCCGCAGGCTGTGAGCCGTCATTATAGCAAAAATCCGTTCTCTTTGCGCCGCTTGCGTTACCCGAATTAACCTTATTGCGGATGTCATCACTTGCCATGTTGGCTGTAACGCTCATTAAGTTTGTATAGCCGTTTACAATGCTCTGTCCGCCTGCGGGCTTGTCAAGAATTTCGCCGTAATAATACGGTGTAAAGCCTCTTGAGCTTTGTGCATATGAGGTTGTGTAGTTAAGAATTACAGTCCAGAAGTTACTTGAAGCATTTTCGTAGTCGTTAGGAAGCTCAATGTGCTTTGCTCCGTCAAAACGGAATCCGTCAGCACCTGCGTCAATACATTCCTTCATAAATGCCTTTTCGTAATTCTGAATTTTTGAGTTTCCTGTATTAAGGTCGGGAAGACCGCCCATACAGTTGTGTGTAATATCCCAACGGCTGTTCCAGTTTGAGGTGTTAGTTGTTATGCTGTGCCAGCAGCTTGAATCATTTCTGATGTCAGAGGGAATTGTGGATGAAAGTGTGTTGTCGCCGTTGTTTGCCATATGGTTCAGAACTGCGTCAACAATAACCTTTACGCCGTATTTATGTGCCTCGTCACACATTGCCTTGAATTCTGCTTTTGTTCCCAATGCGTTCTGTGAAGAGGTATCAATCTTAAAGTCCGAGGGCTGATAGTAAACCCACCAGTTGGTAGAAAACGATTTGCCCTGTGTGCTTTCCTTGATTGTCTGAATAGGTGAAGTCTGAATAGCGCTAAATCCCTGTTCTGCAATTTTCTGCATATTAGACTTAATGCCGTTATAGCTCCAGTTCCAACACTGGAGAATCTGTCCCTGCTGTACATTGTCAACCAATCCGTAGGCATTGGCTGAGGTGGTTTCAGTACTTACCGAGGCACCGCTTGACTCTGTGTCATTAGTAACAGCAAAAACAGTAAAACCGCTAACTGTAATACTGGAAAGGATTATACATAGAGTAAGAACTGTACTTAAAAATGCTTTTTTCATTATAACCTCCTGTTATATTCCATGATCTTGTTTTTTCTCTTTTCATTTTTTCTTTCTTTTTTCTTTTTACTTTTCATGCTTTCATAAAATCCTAAAAGTTTTCCTGAACATACAAATCCTCTTTAACTTTCTAAAAAGTTTCCTATAAAATCATCACCTCATTCACAAATTTCGTCAAATACATTGTACACTTATTTGTTTACTTGTACAAGGGAAATAAAAGGATTAAACTTCTATTACGATGTAGAATTTAGTTTGAATATTTTGTATACTTTGCACAAGTATAATTATAATAGTGTTAAATAAAGGTTAATAAAAAGTGAACGAAAGCCCCATATACAGTGAGGTTTTTTCGATTTTTGACTTAGTATTGTTTAACAACAGCAAAAGTGATTATCTCCCCTGCTCATTGTGAAAGAGATTATTTTGTGGTATAATCAAATAAGTAAAAAATGAGGTAGTAGTGATGAAGAAGATTTTGTTTATTTATAACCCTGTTTCAGGGAAAGGCGCAATTAAATCTAAGCTTTCATATATAATAGAAACCATCTCAAAAGAGGGAATTGTGACAACCATACCAACCTCAAAGAGAGGTGACGGTACAAAATTTATTGAACACTATATAAAGGACTTTGATATGGTTGTCTGTGCAGGCGGTGACGGCACCCTAAACGAGGTTACAACAGGGTATATGAATATTGATAAGGAGTACAGAAAGCCCTGTGCATACATACCAAGCGGTACAGTAAACGACTTTGCAACTTCACTGGGAATTTCAAAGAACATTACCGAATGTGTGGACAGCATTGCAAAAAGCACAATTTTTCCCTATGACATTGGAGAATTTAACGGGAAATATTTTAACTATATTGCAGGCTTCGGTGCATTTACTCAGGTTGCCTACACCACATCACAGAACTTCAAAAATATACTTGGCAAAACCGCCTATGTACTTGAGGCAATTAAAAGTTTGCCTAAGATAAAGGGCATTGATGTCACCATCGAAACAGATAAGAGTGTAATTAGCGGTAGCTTTATTTACGGAATGATATGCAACACATTTTCTGTGGGCGGTATAATAAAAATAGGAAAAGACAATGTTGCACTGGATGACGGAAAATTCGAGGCGGTTTTTGTTAAAAAACCAAACAATCTTATTGAACTTCAGGAAACAATCAACGACGCACTTGCAAGCAAGCTAAACAGCAAGCACTTCGTTTATGCAAGGAGCAACAGATTTAGAATTGAAGGCAAAGAGGAAATTGAGTGGACTCTTGACGGTGAATACGGTGGAAAATTTAAAACTGCAAATATAGTAAATCACGAAAGAGCAATAGACTTTTTAAGACCAAACAGTAAGGAAAACGGTGATTAAAATTAAGAAAAAACAATTTATCAAAACAACAACTGCAATCAAAAATTATAAGAAACTATATAATGTAATAAAATTTCTTTACAAATTTTTACCACTTGTTTTGTTCTTAGGGTATCCAATAATGGTAATTTACCTTGTGGCTGTGTGGGATTTGCGTTTTATCAAGGTTTTGACCATACCGGCTGTAACATTTTTGGCGGTGACTGTAATGCGTATTCTCATAAACCGCCCAAGACCGTATGAGAAATACTCCTTTACTCCTGTTTTCCCAAAGGACACCAAGGGAAAAAGCTTTCCCTCACGACACACAGCCAGTGCATTTATAATCTCCTATGCTTTCCTATACATATGCCCTGTATTGGGTGTAGTCAGTATGGTAATTTCTGCATTTCTGTCACTTTTGCGACCTGTTGTGGGGGTTCACTATGTTTCTGATGTTTTGGGAGGTTTTTTAGTCAGTTCCCTGTTGGGGATAGTTTTCTTCTTTATTATTTAGTAAATTTTAATTATAATATGATACATAATTTGACTCATACTCAATTAAGTCGGGTAACTAAGGTTGCTCGGCTTATTTTGTTGTGAAAAATAAAACCTAATGAAATCTACATATAATTCTGTACATAATATAATAGGCAAATAATATATTTACTTTCTTTTTTGCCAATATCATTTGCTTAATTCTAAAATTTTACGCCATAATTTTGATTATTTTTGATTTATTTTGAATTTTTTTGAAAATTATTGATAAAAAATGACTAATTTCTATTGACAGGCTGATTTTTTTATGTATAATTTAAGGTACAGAGGGTGATTAAATGCTGACCGAAGAAAGATTTAACGCAATACTTTCTATTTTAGAGGGTAAAAAGGCAGTTACTGTACAGGAGCTTGCCTCACTGCTGGATATTTCTGAATCAACTGTTCGCAGGGATTTAAACACATTGAGCAATCAGGGACGACTGAACAAGGTTCACGGAGGTGCTACCGCCAAAAAAAGCGATAGCGGAGTAATCAGTACCGAGGAGGACATTAAAACTAAGTCAACACACCATATGGAGGAAAAGGAGCGTATCGGCAAATATGCCTCCACTCTTATCCGAAATGACGACTTTGTTTTTATTGACGCAGGTACAACCACCGAAAAGCTGATTAACTTTATTCCAAGCACATCAAAGGCAACATTTGTAACAAACGGCATTGTTCACGCAAAAAAGTTAATTTACAAAGGACTTAGGGCATTTGTAATCGGCGGAGAGCTAAAGCTTACAACCGAAGCCATTGTAGGTGTTACAGCAGTTGAAAATCTTGGAAAGTATAATTTTACAAAATGTTTTTTGGGAGCAAACGGAATTGACAAAATCCGTGGTCTTACCACACCTGACATTGACGAGGCAATACTGAAAAACAGAGCATATGAAAACAGTTACATTACATATGTTCTTGCAGACAGCAGTAAATTTAACAGGGTTTTTGCTGTTTCCTTCGGGTCAATGAACAGAACTTGCATAATCACAGACAAGTTGTCTGATGAAGAATACAAAAACTATACATTTGTAAAGGAGGTAGGCGAATGATTTATACCGTAACATTTAACCCTGCAATCGACTATGTTGTGGAGCTTGTAAGCTTTAACGTTGGCGAAGTTAACCGCACAACAAGGGAATATATGAACCTTGGGGGCAAGGGTGTAAATGTTTCAAGAGTGCTTACAAATTTGGAAATCCCAAACACTTCCCTTGGATTTATCGCAGGTTTCACAGGGGAAGCCCTTAGGACAGGACTTGCAGAAATGGGTGTAAAAACCGATTTTATCAAGCTAAAAGAGGGCAACACCAGAATTAATGTTAACATCAAGGGAATTTCCGAAACCGACATTAACGCAAGAGGTCCTGAAATTTCTGATGAGGCTATTGAGGAGCTTTTTGAGAAGCTAAACAGCCTCAAGGAGGGTGACATTCTTGTACTTGCCGGCTCAATTCCTGCATCTCTCCCATCTGATATGTACGAAAGGATTATGAGTAAGCTATACGGCAAGGGAATAAAGTTTGTTGTTGACGCAACAAAGGATTTACTGCTAAAGTCGCTGAAATACGAGCCGTTCCTGATAAAGCCAAACAATCACGAGCTTGGGGAAATTTTTGGAATTCAGCTAAAGAATGATGATGAAATCATCTACTACGCAAGGGAGCTAAAGAAAAAAGGTGCAAAAAATGTACTTGTTTCTATGGCGGGTGACGGTGCTGTTCTCGTTGACGAAAACAACATTGCTCACAAAATCGGCACACCAAAGGGTAAGGTTGTAAACTCTGTGGGTGCCGGAGATTCAATGGTGGCAGGCTTTCTTGCCGGCTATCTTGAAAAGGGCGACTATCAACACGCCCTAAGAATGGGAACTGCCTCAGGCAGTGCATCAGCCTTTTCGGAAGGATTGGCAACAAAACAGGAAGTAATGGATTTACTTACAAAAATCTAAATTTTATACAGGAGGAAATTTTATGAGAATCGTTGATTTACTAAAATCGGATTGTATTGAATTAGGCGTAAAGCTAAATTCAAAGTCCGAAGCAATCGACAAACTTGTAGCCTTGCACGACAAAGCCGGTAATCTTTTGGACGCTAAGGCTTACAAAGAGGGGATTTTAGCAAGAGAAAAAAGCGGAACAACAGCCATTGGTGAGGGTATCGCTATTCCTCACGCTAAGAGTGACGCTGTAAAGGCACCTGCACTTGCAGCTGTAACTGTTCCAAGTGGTGTTGACTATGAGGCAATGGACGGAAAGCCATCCGACCTTATCTTTATGATAGCAGCACCTAACGACGGTGATGTTCACCTTGAAGTACTTGCAAGACTTATGACAATGCTTATGGACAAGGACTTCAAAAATCAGCTACTTAACGCAAAGGACAAAAAGTCATTTATTAACGCTATTGACAGCTTTGAAAAGGTAAAATATCCTGACGAGGCTCCAAAGGCAGTTAATAAGGGCGGTTACAGAATTTTGGCTGTTACAGCCTGTCCAACAGGAATTGCCCACACATATATGGCTGCCGAAGCACTTGAAAAGGCAGGTAAGGAGATGAACCTTCCTCTCAAGGCTGAAACAAATGGCTCCGGCGGTGCAAAGAATGTACTTACAGCAGAAGAAATTGCAAACTGTGACGGAATTATCGTTGCCGCTGACAAAAATGTTGAGATGGCAAGATTTGACGGAAAGCCTGTTCTTTCTGTAAAGGTAGCAGACGGTATTCACAAGCCAAAGGAACTTATTAATAAAATCGAAAGCGGTAGCGTTCCTGTTTATCACCACCACGGAGGCAAGGCTGAATCCACCTCCGTCACAGGTGAGGGTGCCGGCAGAAAGATTTACAAGCACCTTATGAACGGCGTTTCCCATATGCTCCCATTCGTTGTAGCAGGCGGTATATTTATTGCAATTGCATTCCTTATTGATACAATCGCAGGTCACGGTGCAACAGGCGGTGGTGACTTTGGTACTATTGAACCGGCAGCCGCATTCTTTAAGACTATCGGCGGTCTTGCTTTTAACCTGATGGTTCCAATTCTTGCCGGATTTATTGCAATGAGTATTGCCGACAGACCGGGCTTACTTGTTGGTCTTGTAGGCGGTTTCCTTGCAACAAGCGGTGCAACATTTGCAAACCCAACTGCACTTACAGGTGAGGCTGCAGCTGCTGCAGGCGTTGCAAGTGCTATTCCATCCGGTTTCTTGGGCGGACTTCTTGCAGGTTTTGCAGGCGGTTATATGATGCTCTTAATTGAAAAGCTTTGCGACAAGCTTCCTAATGCTCTTGAGGGTATCAAGCCCGTACTTATCTACCCACTACTTGGTCTTGGCGGAATCGCAGTAATTATGTGTGCTGTTAACCCTGTAATGGGCTGGATTAACACAGGTATGTCAGACGCTCTTACAGCAATGAGCAAGGTTGACGGACTTATGGTTCCTCTTTGTGCACTTCTTGCCGGTATGATGGCTATTGATATGGGTGGTCCTTTCAACAAGGCAGCTTATGTATTTGCAACAGGTATGCTTGCATTACAGACTGACGCCGCATACGAAATTATGGCAGCAGTTATGATTGGCGGTATGGTACCTCCTATTGCAATCGCACTTTCAAACACATTCTTCAAGAACAGATGGACACCGGAGGAAAGAAAGAACTCAACTGTTAACTACATTATGGGTCTTTCATTCATCACAGAGGGTGCAATCCCATATGCAGCAGGTCATCCACTTCAGGTTATTCCATCCTGTATTGTTGGCTCAGCAAGTGCCGGTGCACTTTCTGCTCTCCTCGGTTGCTCACTTAGAGCACCTCACGGCGGTGTGTTCGTATTTGCAGTTGTTGGCAACTGGTACTGGTACATCCTCGCTCTTGCAGTTGGTGCAGTAATCGGTATGCTTATGCTTGCATTACTGATGAAGAAAAGGGCAAAATAAATAAAAAACCACAAAATAACTATTAAAAATTCAAATAATATATTGATAATAATCCACTAATATTGTATAATATTTGTGATAGATTTGATTCAAAGGAGCAATTAAAATGATATCACAAACATTTACTATTACTAATAGTCAAGGTTTTCATATGAGACCTGCCGGAACTTTTACCACTGCTATGGGCAAATACCAAAGCTCTGTAACCGTTGTTAAGGACGGAAACAGAATTGACGGTAAAAGTATTATGAACCTTATCGCAGCCTGCATTAAGTGTGGCACAGAAATCACACTTGAGATTGACGGTGCTGACGAAGAGGCTGCAATGAAGGAAGCATCCCAGCTTATTGAAAGCGGTTTCGGTGAATAACAAATAAATTATTAGTAGTTATTAAAACAGGAGAATTATTCAAGCAATAATTCTCCTGTTCTCCATATTGAGGTGAAAATATGCTAAAAGGAATTAACGCATCAGAGGGTATCGGCATTGGCAAGGTTATGCTTATTGAAGAGGTTAGCCTTGAATACGAAAAGAAGAAAATCACTGATACTCAGGCTGAAATAGAAAGATACCGCAATGCTTTAGAGGCTTTTTGCGAAAAGACAGAAAAGCAGGCCGAAAACATTAAAAATACTGTTGGAGAAAAGGAAGCAGAAATCCTACTTGGTCATTTGCTTATGATTAAAGACCCCGGAATGAGCAGTTCTATCGAGGGAAATATCACTAACGGCAGTTGTGCCGAGGAGGCTGTGGAGCAGGTATGCGATATGTTTATCGGCATATTCTCTATGGCTGATGACGAGCTGACAAAGCAGAGAGCATCCGACATTGAGGACATCAAAACAGGACTTATCTCTACCCTGCTCGGTAAGGAAGAGGTAGATATTGCCTCTGCACCTGCGGGAACAGTCCTTGTTGCTAAGGACTTAACCCCGTCAATGACCTCCTGCATTGTTAAGGAAAACATTGTGGGTATTGTTACGGAAATCGGCGGAAAAACAAGCCACTCTGCAATTTTGGCAAGGGCAATGGAAATCCCTGCTGTTTTGTCCGTTGACAATGCCTCACAAATACTAAAAAACGGTGATGAAATCATTGTTGACGGCAGTCACGGTGAGGTAATTGAAAACCCAAGTGTAGGTGAAATTTCTGCCTACAAGGACAAGACCCTCCTATTTAAAAAGGAAAAGGAAGAGCTTAAGAAATTCTTGGGCAAGGAAACTGTTACAGCAGACGGTGTTAAGGTAGAGCTTTGTTGTAACATCGGAAAGCCTGACGACGCAGACGCTGTTATCTCCAAAACAGGTGAGGGTGTAGGACTTTTCAGAACAGAGTTCCTATATATGGACAGCACCTCACAGCCAAGTGAGGATGAACAGTTTGAAGCGTACAAGAAAACTGTACTAAAGCTTGGTGACAAGCCTCTCATAATCCGTACCCTTGATGTTGGCGGTGACAAGGACATTCCTTACCTTGGACTAAACAAAGAGGACAACCCCTTTATGGGCTTCAGAGCTGTTAGGTACTGCCTTAACAGACCTGACATTTACAAGCCACAGCTAAGGGCTTTGTTAAGGGCAAGTGCCTTTGGCAATATTAAGATTATGGTTCCCCTTGTAACCTGTCTTGAAGAATTCACCGGTGTAAAAGCACTGATAAAGGAGATTATGACTGACCTTGACAATGAGGGAATAGCATACAACAAGGATATTGAAATCGGTGTTATGATAGAAACTCCTGCCGCCGCAGTTATTGCAGATGTTTTGGCACAGGAGGCTGACTTCTTCTCAATCGGCACCAACGACCTTACAGGCTACACAATGGCTGTTGACAGAGGAAACCCTGATGTTGCCTACCTCTATTCCCCATTCCAGCCTGCTGTTTTAAGGATGATTAAAAAGACCATTGAGGACGGCAACGCAAACCACATCCCTGTTGGTATGTGCGGTGAGGCTGCTGCCGACCCACTCCTTATTCCAATACTTTTGGCATTCGGCTTGGACGAATTTTCCGTCAGTGCAACATCTGTTTTAAAGACCAGGAAAATCATCTCACTTTGGAGTAAAAAAGAGGCTTTGGAAGTTGCCAAGAAGGCTATGACGCTGAAAACAGAGAAAGAGGTTGTTGAGTACCTCACCTCTGTTGCAAAGTAAATATGTAAATGCATATAGGGTGTATCAAGCGATATGCCCTATATTTTTTACGAAATAGAATTGTCAAAAATATGTAATTTCATACAAATTTCATATAAATATACCCCTAATTTTATTGACAAAAGGTGTTGAAATGGTGTAATATAGTGGTATGGTAAAAAACTAAAGAAACACTGATTAAATCATTTGCACAGAAAGGGCTGTCAGATTTTTTGTCGGTTAGTTCAAAAAACCGCAGTAATGCTGACGCATGACCAGGATTTTTTGGGCTAACCGGCGGAAAATATGCGCACAAGATGTGTGAAGTGATTTATTCAGTGTTTCACTAAGTAAGGAAGTATATACATATGTACAAAATTCTTAAAAAAGAGGTGCTCAACCCTACCGTTACAAAAATGGTTATTGATGCACCGCTAATCGCAAAAAAAGCAGAACCGGGTCAGTTTGTTATTCTCAGAACTGACGCAGACGGTGAGAGAATTCCTCTAACCGTTGCTGATTACGACAGAGAAAATGGCACAGTTACAATTATTTTCCAAATTGTTGGTGCTACAACTAATCAGCTAAACTCCTTTAACGAGGGCGACTACATCCAGGACTTTGTTGGACCTCTTGGCACACCAACTAAAACAGAGGGTCTGAAGAAGGTTGCTGTTGTAGGCGGTGGTGTAGGATGTGCTATCGCATACCCTGTTACCAAAAAGCTCTATGATATGGGTGTTGAAGTTCACTCAATCGTTGGCTTTAGAAACAAGGACCTTGTTATCCTTGAGGATGAGTTCAAGAGTCACTCAAATGTGTTTAAGCTTATGACTGACGACGGCTCCTACGGTGAAAAGGGTCTTGTTACAAATGCACTTGAACAGCTTATTGAAGAGGGCAACACATATGACGAGGTTATCACAATCGGTCCATTGATTATGATGAAATTCGTTAGTCTGCTCACTAAAAAGCACGACATCAAAACTGTTGTTTCAATGAACCCAATTATGATTGACGGAACAGGTATGTGCGGTGGTTGCAGACTTACAGTTGGCGGCGAAACAAAATTCGCCTGTGTTGACGGTCCTGACTTTGACGGTCACAAGGTAGACTTTGACGAGGCTATTAAGAGAGGTCAGATGTACAAGGACTTTGAAAGACACGCTTACGAAGAAAGCTGTAACCTTCTAAATAAGGAGGTAAAATAAGATGCCAAATATGAAAATTCCAAGAACAGAAATGCCACAGCAGGACCCACAGGTTAGGGCAAGAAACTTTTTAGAGGTTGCCACAGGCTACACAATGCAGATGGCTCTTGACGAGGCAAGCAGATGCCTTAACTGTAAGCACAAGCCTTGCGTTGCAGGCTGTCCTGTTAACATTGACATTCCTGACTTTATTCAGAAGATTAACGAAGAAAACCTTGAGGGCGCTTATCAGGTAATCAGCGAAAGCTCCTCCCTACCTGCAGTTTGCGGTAGAGTTTGTCCTCAGGAGTCACAGTGTGAAGCAAAGTGTGTTCGTGGCATTAAGACAGAGCCTGTTGCTATCGGCAGACTTGAAAGATTTGTTGCTGACTACCACAACGAGCATAACACAGAAAAGGCTGTTAAGCCTGAGTCTAACGGTCACAAGGTTGCTGTTATCGGCAGTGGTCCAAGTGGACTTACCTGTGCAGGTGACCTTGCAAAGAAGGGCTACGAGGTTACTATCTTTGAGGCTCTCCACACAGCAGGCGGTGTTTTGCAGTACGGTATTCCTGAATTCAGACTTCCAAAGGCTATTGTAAACAAGGAAGTTGACAACCTAAAGGATTTAGGTGTTGATGTTCAGACAAATATGGTTATCGGTAAGGTTCTCTCCATTGACGAGCTTATGGATATGGGCTATGAGGCTGTATTTATCGGCAGCGGTGCAGGACTTCCAAGATTTATGAATATCCCCGGTGAAAACCTAAATGGTGTTTATTCAGCTAACGAATTCCTCACAAGAGTAAACCTTATGAAGGCATACAAGGGCGACAGCCCAACACCAATTATGCACGCAAAGAAAGTAGCTGTTGTTGGCGGCGGTAACGTTGCAATGGACGCTGCAAGATCCGCTTTAAGACTTGGTGCTGAAGAGGTTAACATCATTTACAGAAGATCCGAAAACGAGCTACCTGCAAGAGCAGAGGAAGTTCACCACGCTAAAGAGGAAGGCATCATCTTCCGCACACTCACCAACCCAACAGAGATTATCGGTGACGAGAATGACGCTGTAACAGGCATCAAGTGTGTTGAGATGGAGCTTGGCGAGCCTGACGCAAGCGGAAGAAGAAGACCTGTTGTAAAGGCAGACTCCGAGTTTACAATTCCTATGGATTGTGTAATTATGTCAATCGGTACCTCCCCTAACCCACTTATCAAGCAGACAACTGAGGGACTTGACACTCAAACTTGGGGCGGAATTATCGCTGACGACGACGGACTTACAAGCCGACCATTCGTATATGCAGGCGGTGACGCAGTTACAGGTGCCGCTACTGTTATTTTGGCTATGGGTGCCGGTAAAAAGGCAGCCGCAGCTATTGACGAGGCTATTCAGAATAAGTAATTATTCCATACAAGAAATAATTTATGCCGACTGTTTTTGCAGTCGGCATTTTTGTGTGTTATTTTACCTTTAATTCATATATCCGCAACGGAGTGTATTTTCTTTGCGAGAAAATTAATTGGTATGCACAAGAATCCCCAAAGGGTGCTGTACACAAGGCACACCTGTCCAAGAAGATTAAAGGGCATACTGCTGTAATTCCACACATTCATATGAAAAACAAGGTTTACAAAGCACCCAACCGTAAATTCAAGTGTTGTTATTAGTATTGCCCCTGCGACACATTTTTCTAATAGAGAATAATCTTTCATTAGATTAAACAGCTTGTAAAGGGACAAA
>JBJEOZ010000313.1:0-12275 GCA_051880975.1 Ruminococcus sp. | reverse complement strand
GATCTGAAAAATCTTGTAAAGGCACTTTATATCTACAACCGTAATGCACTTGCATATATAAATGCAGCATAAAAAGGAGGACTTACCGTGAAAGAAAAATACATTACACCTGAAATGGAAGTAGTTGAATTTGAGTGTGAGGACGTTATTACTACAAGCACTATTGACCCCGTGCTTGAAGAAAATGAACTTCCGATTATGTAAATAAAAAATAACAAAAATATCTTACCGCACTGTTTAGTTACGGTGCGGTAACATATTTCAAAAAGTTTATTAGGGAGTTATTAGAATGAAACTCAAAGACGGATTTGTAACCCATATGTTTGATGACACGCAGGTTTTAATCGGAACAGAAAAGGTATCCTTTAAAGGCATTGTAAACAGCAACAGAACTGCTGCTTTTATTGTAGATTGCCTTAAAACCGATACAACCGAAAGTCAGATAGTTGAAAAAATGCTTAAAAAATATGATGTTAACAGGGCAGTCGTTGAAAAGGATGTACATCTGATTATTCAAAAGCTGCGAGGCATAGGAGCAATTGATGAATAAGCAGAGCTTTGAGGAGTACCTTAAAAATCACGATAGGCTCGTTTACAGAAATACAGGTACAAGTATGCTTCCGCTGTTAAAGCAAGGAAGAGACTTTTTCATAGTTGAAAAGCTCAATAACCGACCTATCAAAAAGCATGATGTTGTACTATATAAGCGACAGCCCGACAGCTATGTGCTTCATCGCATTATAAAAATTGAAAACGGAAAATATGTAATAAGAGGCGATAACTGTATAAGCAAGGAATACGGAATAACCGATAACGATATAATCGCAGTTATGACAGGCTATATACGGAACGGCAAGCAACACAGCACATCAGAATTTTTCTACAAGCTATATTCCGTCTGTCACTGTGCACTGGGGTCGTTAAGAATACTCTTGTTCAGAATTAGGTGTAAGCTATGAACGAATCAGTAAAAACAGGATATGATATGCTTTATCTTTCACTTTGTGCATTGAACGATATCACACCCGACAAAGAGCGAGTGGAAGAAATGAATAACGATATGCTTTTTGAGCTTTGTCAGAAACACAGTCTGACCTCGCTTGTTTACTATTCGCTTGCAAAGGTAATTACTCCCGAACACAGGTGGCTTGAAGCAAACGGCAAGGCTGTCAGAAAAAATATGCTCCTTGACCTTGAAAGAGAAAAAATACTCAACTTTATGAATGATAGCGGAATAAAGCATATGCCCTTAAAGGGGATAATTCTGAAGGAGCTTTATCCAAAGCCTTATATGCGACAGATGTCCGATAACGACATATGGTATGATGAAAGCTGCAGTAATGAGTTTGAAAGTTTTATGCGAAAACTCGGATATACCGACGTTGTTGTCGGAAAAGGCAATCACGATAACTACAAAAGACCTCCTGTATATAACTTTGAAATGCACCGTAAATTATTCAATAAATCACAGGAACCTTTTTACAGTTACTACAAAGACATAAACAGACTTTTAATTCGTGATAAAAACAGCAAATACGGTTGTCATTTCGGAATAGAGGACTTCTATATTTATATTGTAGCTCATGAGTACAGGCATTATTCAAGCGGCGGTACAGGCTTGAGGTCATTTATAGATTGTTGCGTATACATTAAAAGATATGGAAATGAACTGAATTTTACATGCATTGAAACCGAAACAAAAAAGCTGGGTATATCCGACTTTGAAGAAAAACAGCGAAGACTCTGCCGTAAATTAATAAATATGAATTTTGATATGCTTTGCGGATATGAAAAAGAAATGCTTGAATATTTCTTTTTAAGCGGTGTATACGGAAACTTTGAAAATAAAGTGAGTAATAAGCTAAAGAGTTTTGATGCAGACGGAAAAATAAATTCAAAATCAAAGGTTAAGTATATTTTCTCACGCATATTTCCGCCTATGGAATTTTACAAAGTCTTTTACCCGTTTTTTTACAGACATAAGCTTTTTCTGCCAATCTGCTTTTTAGTCAGGGTACATAAGGGACTTTTTAAAAGCAGAAAAAAGCTGAAAAAAGAAATACAGGTATTGAAAAAGCATAATTATCAAAGTGAGGATAAAAATTATGAAGAAAAGTAAATTTTTTATTTTGTGCTTAATATCGGTTGTGACAGCAGTAATATTTTCTTCAATGACTGCAGCAGCGCTTGAAGAGGATGAAACCGAAATTATTCCGAGCACTCCGATTGTATCACCAAAGGGAGATGTCACCCTTGACGGAAAACTGGATATTACAGACGCTACAATGATTCAAAAATACTGCGCATCAATTGTTACATTCAGCAGTGCTCAGAAAAATCTTGCCGATATTGACAAAAACGGAGTAATAGATATTTCTGACGCAACATATATTCAGAAAATTCTGGCAGGCTTGATTGAAGTGGATTCCGATGACAAAGATACTCCGATAGAACTGCCGATAATTCCTGTGAAAAAATGATGATAATTTACGATGGTGACCGAAAGGCTGTGAAGTTATTATGAAAAAAAGAAATATCATTATTGCTGTGTCTGTAATATCAGCCGTTGTTGTGATTGCCGGCATAATAATTGCTGTATTCTGCCTTGGAAATTCAAACAGCAGTAATTCTGAAATCGGTGCAAATTCTTATGTTTATACAACTGAATCTGCTACGCAAAAAAGCTCCTCCTCAGCTGCCGCTTCTCAGAATAGTAAAGGCTCCTCCTCTTCGAGTAATTCGCAGGCTTCGGAAAATCAGTCGTCAGAAAAAGCTGACTCGGATGCTCCTCAGAGGGAAGACGGAGAGCTTGAAATCATCGGCGGCAATGACAGCGGAAGTTCTTCTTTTGAAAACGGAACAGAATCGGGCAACGGTGAATCATCAGGACAGAAACCCACCGAAAAATCAGGGAGCAGTTCATCGGAATCTTCAAAGCAAAAAGGCGGCTCGTCAGCATCTTCAAATAAAGAGAGCAGTTCCGGTTCTTCTTCGGAAAATAAATCAGAAAGCGTGATTGAATTACCGATAGTAACTGTATGAGGGAAATATAATTTGGGGTATATTAATATTCAAGTAATTCGGCATTAGAACTGATATAAAAAAGTGTAACCGAGCAATTTCCTATAAAGTAAAAAAGGAAGTTTGCTGTTTTTGTGTTTTATCTGTTCGCACATTAAAATCACAAATTTGTACACTAAAATTACGAAATTCATACACAAAAATTACGAAACATATTGATTTTTTATCCGATATATGTTATATTTTTTAATTAGAACGAATGATTTAAATTCAGGAGGCTGACAGATGGCAAATTATACAGAAGAGCATTGGAATGAAATAAAGGTTGTGCTTATGGAAAAGTGCTTTAACGGCTTTGCCGATTTAGGACTTCACCGCACCGGTATTCGAGTTTTGGCTAAGCATTGCGGATATAACACATCTATGATTTATACATATTTCGAGGATTTGGATGACCTTATCATCCAATCCACCGAATACTGTATGAGCAAGGTAGAAGATGAGTTTATGGCGAAAGCTCCAACAGATGTAGAGGACTTGTGGCGGTTTATCGACGAGATACCCTACTGGACGGCGAAAAAGCACGGAAAGAAATACCGCCTTATGTATCAGGTCTATACCCACCCGAAATACAGAGAATACGGTCAGAAGTTCTTTAAAGGCGTAGATCAGCGTTACACCGAATACGCAAAGAGCTTAGAGCCAAAGCTGGGTATTCCTTATCAGAAACTGACAGGACTTATTTATATTCTCATCAGAGCCTGCGTTCACTACGCACTTTTTGAGGATGAATTCTATCTGAAGTCACAGATAGCCGTGCTGAAGGAAACCCTTGAGCTGTTTGTTATGAAATATAACCCGAAAGCAAATTCATTAACACAACGCAGACAAGCAGAATTTCCGACAGATGAACAAAATAAGGAGGGAAACGAATGAATAGTCAACACGCAAAAAGCGACAGCATAGTTATCAAGAAAAATCATATTGTAATCGCAGTAATAATTATACTGTTGCTGATTATCGGAGGAATTGTCCTTGTGCTGAACCTGAGCAGTTGGTTTGGCGGCGAAGAGCCTGTACCGACCACCCAAACCACAACACTTGAGGTTGACCCGAATGCCGGACAGTACAACGGCGAAAAGCCTGAGGACAAGGGCGGCGATGCAAAGGGAATAAAAATCCCCGGCTATCCGTCAATCACAATTCCGGCAAATCAGACGGATGTCACAGTAGCGCTCTTAAACCCCGAGGGCAATCCCTGTTACTTCGTCTTTGAGCTTGTCTTAAAGGATACGGACGAAACGCTTTACAAGTCAAAGCTCGTACCGCCCGGACAGGCGATAACTGACATAACGCTTTCAAAGCCGCTTGAGGCAGGGCAGCATAATGCGGTGATAAAGATTTCAACCTATTCCCTTGATAGCCAAAGTCCTATGAACGGGGCAAATGTAGAAACAATTCTGATAGCTAAATAAGAAAAGGAGGAATCAGCTTGAAGATTAAAGAAAAACCAACGGCATTAAAGCTTATTGCGGCTGTCTTATCGCTGTTGATGATAAGCTCGGTACTGCCGTATTTCGCAGTCACAGCCTCGGCGGCAATCACTCCGTCAACACCGCAAAAGGACACAGACGGCGTGTATCAGATTGGTACAGCGGAAGAGCTTTACGGCTTTGCACAGCTTGTAAACAGCAAGACAGAACCAAGCGCAAGCGCAGTGCTGACAAAGGATATTGTTGTCAACACAGGTGTGCTGAAAGCAGACGGCAATCTTGCAGATGATACAAGCGGTTTCACAAGCTGGACGCCCATTGGAAACAGTTCCAATCAATACACCGGCAAATTTGACGGACAGGGTCACACAATCAGCGGCTTGTATTTCAATAATACAAGCACAAGCAATGTCGGCTTGTTCGGCTGGATCGGTTCAGGCGGCGAAATCAAAAATGTAGGTGTAATTGATTCATATTTCAAGGGTAAGTATTATGTCGGCGACGTGTGCGGATTGAATGAGGGCGGCACAATAACCGGCTGCTACAACACCGGCACAGTCAGCGGCAGTAGTGAAGTCGGCGGCGTGTGCGGATTGAATGATTTTGGCGGCACAATAGCCGGCTGCTACAACATCGGCATAGTCAGCGGCAACAATACTGTCGGCGGCGTGTGCGGATTTAATATCGGCGCAATAACCGGCTGCTACAACACCGGCACAGTCAGCGGCAACGATGGGTCTTGGAATGTCGGCGGCGTGTGCGGACGGAATGGCAGCAGCGGCGCAATAACCGGCAGCTACAACACCGGCACAGTCAGCGGCAGTAGTGAAGTCGGCGGCGTGTGCGGACAGAATGAACGCGGCATAATAATCGGCTGCTACAACACCGGCACAATCAGCGGCAGTGATAGTGTCGGCGGCGTGTGCGGAAGAAATGACGATGGCATAATAATCGGCTGCTACACAAACAACAAAGACATTTGCGGACTTAATAACGGCACCGTAAAAGATTGCGAAATAAAGTCAGACGCAGAATTTGCAGACGGTACTGTATGCACACTGCTCAATACCGCTTTGAATAATTACGATGTACGTTTCTATCAGGGTGCAAATTACCCTGAGCCTGTTGCAAATGTTCCCGACCTTGTTGAAGGTGTGTATCAGATAAGCAACAAACTGGAATTATACGCCTTTGCAAAGATTGTAAACAGGTTTGAACCAAGCGCAAGCGCAGTGCTGACAGCGGATATTGTTGTCAACACAGGTGTGCTGAAAGATGATGGAACATTAAACAGCGGCACTTTCACCGACTGGACGCCCATCGGAGACTATTCCAAAAAGTACACCGGCAAATTTGACGGACAGGGACACACTGTCAGCGGCTTGTATTTCAACGATTCAAGCACAAACTATGTCGGCTTGTTCGGCTACCTCAGTTCAGGCGGCGAAATCAAAAATGTAGGTGTAATTGATTCATATTTCAGTGGCAGAGAAAGTGTCGGCGGCGTGTGCGGATGGAATGACGGCGGCACAATAACCGGCTGCTACAATACCGGTGCAGTCAGTAGCAGTGGTTATTATGTCGGCGGCGTGTGCGCAGTTAATAAGGGCGGCACAATAATCGGCTGCTACAACACCGGCACAGTCAGCGGCGTGAATGGTGTCGGCGGCGTGTGCGCAGTCAATAACTCCACAATAACCGGCTGCTACAACACCGGCGAAGTCATCGGTACCACTGATGTCGGCGGAGTGTGCGGATTTAATAGTGGCACAATAACCGGCTGCTATATAAACAAAGGCGGCGTGTGCGGAAATAATTTTAGAGGCACCGTAACAGATAGCGATGTAAAGACGGACGCAGAATTTGCAAACGGTACTGTATGCAAGCTGCTCAACACCGCCCTTAAAAATGCAAGTTCAAAAGTACTGTTTTGTCAAACAATAGGCACAGATGCTTTACCGTTGCTTGATTATCAGATTGAGGAACATACTCCTTTATACACAGTTGAAAACAAAACCTTCAAGGTGACCTGTCTTTGCGGTAAGAAAAGCAAAACAATGGAGCTTACCCTCAAAACGGATAAAACCGTTGTTGTAAACGGTGCGGAAAACACCCTGACAGCCACGCTTTCTAATCTTGAAAACGAAGCCGTAACATATAAGTGGTATCAGAACGGCGTTGAAATTCCGAATGAAACCTCCGCTACATATCAGATGCCCACCGACCTTGCAGTGGGAACATACACCTACAAGGTTGAGGTGACTATGGAAAATGTCGGCACAATAACACAAAGCGTTGATGTCCTTGTAGATATTACACCGCAGTACTATGTAAATATTCCGGCTACGGTGAATATCGGCGATAACTTTACAGTTGGAGCAAGCGGTGTTCTTCTGAAAAACAACGCAAAGCTTAACGTAAGCCTTTTAAGCGACTTTACCCTCTCAACGGCAAAGGGTGCTTCACTTAATTACGAAATCCTCACCTCAAACAGCAAGCTAACCTCAGGCGACACTCTGCTGACGGTTCAGGGAAGTCAAGACCCGAAAGCCCCCGGCAGCGGCACAAGCGAAACCTATAATGTTGCCCTTGCACTGGGTGAAACCCCAACACATTCCGGCAATTACACAGATACCCTCACCTTTACAATAAAGGTAGAGCCATAAAACGAAAGGAGGCGGATTGATATGAAAACAAAAAAGCTTTTATCGGTAATTTTATGCCTTGTTATTACAATTTCATCCCTTTCCTTTGCGACTGTATCGGCATCGGCGGCTGAAATCACGCCGGTAACACCGGGAAAGGACGGCAACGGCGTGTATCAAATCGGCACGGCAGAAGAGCTGTACGGCTTTGCACAGCTTGTAAACAGCGGTGCTGAACCAAGCGCAAGCGCAGTGCTGACAGCGGATATTACTGTCAACACAGGTGTGCTGAAAGCTGACGGCAATCTTGCAGATGACACAAGCGGTTTCACAAGCTGGACGCCCATTGGATATTGGAACTCATCGACTGACTATGTCTATTATTCAGGCAAATTTGACGGACAGGGACACACAATCAGCGGCTTGTATTTCAATAATACAAGCACAAGGTATGTCGGCTTGTTCGGCTGCCTCGCTGAAAACGGCGAAATCAAAAATGTAGGTGTAATTGATTCATATTTCAGAGGTCAAGAACATATCGGCGGCGTGTGCGGAGTGAATGACGGCGGCACAATAACCAGCTGCTACAGCGCCGGCAAAGTCAGCGGCACCGGTAATTATGTCGGCGGCGTGTGCGGATCGAATCAGCACAGCAGCACAATAACCGGCTGCTACAACACCGGCACAGTCAGCGGCAGTAGTGATGTCGGCGGCGTGTGCGGACATATTTCCTACAGCGAAATAATCGGCTGCTACAACACCGGCACAGTCAGCGGCAGTAGTGATGTCGGCGGCGTGTGCGGAGAGAATTACCTCAGTGAAATAATCGGCTGCTACAACACCGGCACAGTCAGCGGCAGTTATTATGTCGGCGGCGTGTGCGGAGAGAATTCCGGCCCAATAACCGGCAGCTACAACACCGGCACAGTCAGCGGCACAGGCAGCTCTAGTAAATATATCGGCGGCGTGTGCGGAGAGAATTGGAACAAAATAACCGGCAGCTACAACGCCGGCACAGTCAGCGGTGATGAAAGAGTCGGTGGCGTGTGCGGATTTAATTTTGGCGGCACAATAATCGGCAGCTACAACACCGGCGAAGTCACCGACGACTACAGCAGCGACTACAGCGGCACTACATTAGATATCTTTGTCGGCGGCGTGTGCGGAGTGAATAATGACGGCACAATAACCGGCTGCTACAACACCGGAGAAGTCACCGGCAAAGTTAGTGGCACAGTCACCGGCACAGTCAATATATATGACGGCGGCGTGTGCGGATATAATACAAACAGAGGCACAATAACCGGCTGCTATACAAACAACGGCGGTATGTGTGGAGTGGATAACGGCACTGTAACAGCTTGCGCTGAATATACCGGCAATGAATTTAAAGACGGTACTGTATGCGCCTTGCTTAACAAGGCTATCGGCGGCTCATACGATGTAACGTTTTATCAGGGCGAAGAAATCCCGGTGTTCCTGTCCAAAATCTCATATCAGTATTGCACAGTAAATTACGCAGTTGCTCCAACCTACACAGTAACAATTCCCGAAACCGTTACTCTCGGACAGACGGCAACAATTAAAGCAGAAGATGTAATTCTGGAAGAAGAAAAACAGCTCAAGGTAAAACTCACCGGCACAAGCGGAGAAAACAACGCCTTCAAGGTAAAATCAGCTGAGGGCGCAGAGCTTGAATACACAGTAAATGACGGCACAAAAGATATTTCAATCGACGAAACCGTCCTTACAGTAAACCCCGACAATTCAGCCAACGGCAGTGCAACGCTTAAATTCAACGCTCCGAGCGATTCGGATATTATCTATGCAGGTAAATATACAGGTACAGTAACCTTTACCGTTTCCGTGGCAGATACACAGAATTCATAAAAATCACGCACAGCGTGTAAAATAAAAAATTATTATTTCATAAAGGAGTTTTTAAAATGAAAAAAATATTTGCATTAGCACTCGCAGCAATTATGGCACTTTCCGCAACAGCAACAGCCTTTGCCGCTGAAAGCACAATCAAGCAGGATAGCCAGAACCAAAGCGCAGACACAGCAGTTACATTCACCGTTGGCCCGACCTACACGGTTACAATTCCTACCGAGGTTCAGCTTAACGAAACTGTTGTCAATGAAGTTACTACATACGAGAATGATTTGTCTGTAAAGGCTGAAAATGTCCGTCTGGCTGATAATCAGAAAGTTCAGGTTACATTAAGGAGCAATTTTGCGCTTACAGACACCACAAATCCAAGCAATTCTCTGACATACAAAGTAAGCGTAAACGGTAATGATGTCATTGATCAGGGTGTTGTTGCTGAGTTTGGCACAAGCACAACTCAGCAGACAAGCGTTCTCCATTTTGCAGCAGGTAATCCGGAATTTTCAGGTACCTACTCCGGCACAGTTACCTTCAATATCGCTATTGTTTAAGAAATAAAATATATTTTTAAGGAGAGTTTTTACTATGAAAAAATTATTTGCAGCTTTATTATCAATCGCACTTTTCGCATCAATATCTGCAACAGCCTTTGCCGCAGAAATTAATCAGGACAGCAATCCAAAAACTGCTACGGCTGAAATTACAACCTCAGTCGCACCGAAATATACTGTTTCAATTCCTGCCGATGTAACTGTTGCTTTCAACGATGAAACAACTGACTTTGGCAGCATTGAGGTTACATCAGCACAGATTGACCCCGATAAGTGCATTAAGGTTGCCCTTACATCTGACGGTGAACTGAACAATACAGCTGACAGCGCAAAGGTAATTCCTTACACAGTAACAGCAGGCGGTGCAACATTTACCTCTGCAACATACGATGCAACAGGTGATAAGACAGACCTCACAATCAACATCGCTCAGGACGACTGGAACAAGGCTTACGCAGGCGAATACTCCGACACTGTTACATTTACGGTTTCATACGAAAATAAAGCATAATAAGGAGGCGGCAAAATGAAAAAAATAGCAGTAATGCTATTGTGTTTATGCCTTATTGCAGCTTTTCCTCTGACTGCCTTTGCGCAGAACACAAACGGCGGAGATACGCATATTTCAACAGTTGTCCCAAGCTCGCATAAAATAACCGTTGATGCCGACGGCGCAGAAGTGCTTATCAACGGCACAGCCGCTACGGAATTTACTGTTGAACGATTGTCAGCACCAACCATTACCTTCAAACCCGAAAGCGGCAAGCAGATAAGCAGTGTTATGCTTAACGGCGAGGACATAACCGACAAAATCACAGACGGCTCTTACACACTTGAGTCTGTTTATCAGGACATTGTTATCTCTGTAACAACCGAGGCGATTATTCAGCCACCGACGGTTGAACCTCCGACGGAGCCGACAACGGAAAATCCGAGCACAACAGCTCCGACAACCAATCCGCAGTCGGGCAGTCAGGGCAATTCCGCAACAGAAGAAAGCAACACAAATAATCAAGGTACAAATCCGATACAGACAGGTCAAGCTGTTCATATAGCACTCTGGATTGTATTTATGATTTCACTTGCTGCAATAATTGTATTAAGCAGACGGCATTCAAAAAAGGATAATTAAACAGCAAAAGCAATTTACCCTGCAATAATGTTTTGCAGGGTAAATCTTTTTGCCGGAATTTTAATTGAGTTATAGGATGTATCTTCAAAAATAGGAGAGAGTAGATTATTAGGGATATTAAAATCAAGAAAAAGATTAAAAGAATAAAAAGTATATATTTTTTTGCTACCGCAGTGCATTTTGCACTGCGGTATTTTTTTCGACTTTTTTCTATCTCTTTCAACATTCTACTCTATTCTCGGTAATCAAGTGTATTCAGCAAAAATTCGTCACAAATCAATTTAATAACTTTTATTTTTTTACCCATAACTGCGAAATTTGTTTAATTCGAGGACCTCCTGTCCTGTTTGAACGCAAAAAGTCAAACAGAACGGAGGATTTCGATTGTCAATTTATTATATTGAAGATAAAAACGGTGATTACTTCTCTAACGATAAAAAGAGAAGATTTATTAAATTAACAGGAAAACAAGCGTTTATTTACCTCAAGCAACACAGAGGAAAACGCTTTTATAAAACGACTACCGAAGAAGAAAACGGCGAAAAAGTATTTATTGAAATTCCGCCGGATAAGGTAAAGCAGTCACGCAGAGAAGAACGGCATGAACAGTATGTTGATGATTGCAAAAATGATGCGGATATACAAGTTGTTTCTCTGAATGATTCGGTTAGTCCTGACAATGATGTGTTAATTGAAGAAAGCATCAGCAGCAAAGAAGAAAGTGTAGAAAATATGGTGGTTAGCAATTTGGAATTTGAAACTTTACATAAAGCTATTCAATCGCTTACTAAAGAGGAATTCAAAATTATCAATATGCTTTTCTTATCTTCGAAGCCTATGACAGAAAATGATTTGGCTGAACTTCTCGGCGTTTCTCAACAAATGATTAACAAGCGAAAAAAGTCTATTATAAAATAATTAAAAAATTTTTTCTAAAATCGGTTGTTAAATCGAAAAAAAGTGTGGAATAAAGAAGTAGAGAAATAAATTCCCCTGCCATATCATTGGCATTATTATTTGCACCTTGAAAATTTAATATCAGCACATCAGATACTTTCCTTCTGCTGTTCGGAACGGACAAGCCACATGAGCGAACATATTTTATATATCTTCAGGACTCAGACATTGAAAGGCAAATTCAATGACGGCGATGACAGGCAGAGGGGATAATGATACTTCCGTCCAGTCACAGCTCGAGCGAGATAAAACCGTCGCAAGCAATGAGGGCGGCTGTGGGAGATCCTCACGGTGGTGAAATTCCAATGAGGTCAATATGCGTTGACCGTCTGACGTGTTCCCGGTTGGGGGATATTGAGGATAAATACCAACCA
This sequence comes from Ruminococcus sp., assembly GCA_051880975.1. Lineage (GTDB taxonomy): Bacteria > Bacillota > Clostridia > Oscillospirales > Acutalibacteraceae > Ruminococcoides. The sequence goes on along the minus strand of JBJEOZ010000313.1, from coordinate 212 downwards.
AAAGGTAAAGGTTTGAGCTTTTGCTTTAAATTGAAAAAGTTGCTTTGAAATTTAATTCATACTCGCCAACGGATTAAGAAGATAAGCATATGATTGCTAAATACGGTTGATAGGATAGCAAGCGCTTAAATGTTGCTTGCTGTCTTTACATATCTATAGACTAACTATTAAAAGTCAATAGGTAAATGAAAAGTTTCCCACATTGATTTCAC
>JBJEOZ010000312.1:0-2519 GCA_051880975.1 Ruminococcus sp. | reverse complement strand
ATTCCAAATCCTTAAAGAGTTCATCTGTACTTGTATATTTCTTTGCCGGAATTTTCCCGTTTATCATATCGTCAACTTCCTTCATTGCTGCCAAAGTTTCAGCATTTGGAATGTCAGTTGCTATCTCAAACGGAATTTTTCCCTGTCTGACAACTTGTCTTAAAAACATATTCATAGCAGTTGTCATATTAAGTCCCATATCGGCAAGCATTGCATCGGCTTGTTTTTTTAACTCAGTATCCATACGAATACTCATATTAACTGTTGCCATAAGATTACCTCCTCATGTTTAGTATATTCATTGTACCACAAAATATGTGCATTGTCAATGCAAAAGAGGAAAAAATACGGCAGTTTAATATTCTTTTTTACATTACATTATCATATCCAGTATGTCTTTCGCAAATGCAATGATGACACCGCCAAAAAATGTCAGAAAACCGTTTGCTCTCTGCGATGCGTCGTGCGATTTTAAGGATAAACCTATCTGCACAACGCCGAAGCCGAGCAGAATGAAGCCGATAGCCTTAATTGCCGAAAAGATAAAGTCCGACAGGCTGTTTATGGTTGCAAGCGGATCTGCGGCAAATACCGTGCCAGAAAGAGCTGTCATCATAACCGCAAGTGCCGTAAGAGTAAGCTTAGCTTTCCTCAGTATGCTCTGTGTCTTTCTGATTTTCATCATTGTTTTCTGTGTGTTCTGATTTTTCATTGTCTGATACCTCCGAATTTTCTTTTTGTTTTTGTTCCTGTGGGTTTACAAAGTCTATAGATTTTACATTGTCCCCGTCAACCTCCAATAGCTTGATATTTGACAAATCCTCTTTTATGGTAAAGGATAAATCGCTGCGCAGATATTTTCCCGATTTGCTGTGCTTGTACGGTATGGCTTTTCCGTCCGCTGTCTTTGCAATATTCTGGTGTGACAGAATATCGAATTTTTTATCAATTAACGGTCTTTCCCCTCGAATAAAGATTAGTGCGTTGGAATTATCGAGCAGCCGAACCTCGTCAAGGGTTAAAAGCTCACGCCCTGCGTTTTGGTAGTTAGTGTTGCTTGAGCCGTGCTGTCCTTTTGTGATACCTCTTGTGCGTGTGTCAATGGTTTCTTTGCCGAGCATTTTTGAGATATATTCGTGCGTACTCTGTTCATTGCCGCCGAGATAGAGAAGTGTGTCGCAGTTGCCCGTGATGTTCTCCCACGAATCTTTAAACAAGGCTTTTAGCTGCGCCATATTCTGTATTATAATTGATACGGAAATACGGCGTGAGCGCATTGTTGCAAGTATTCGCTCAAAGTTATCCGGAAGGGCGACATTGGCAAATTCGTCCATTACAATATGTACCGGAACAGGAAGCTCTCCGCCGTGATTGCTGTCAGCATTGAAATACAATGCCTGAAACGCCTGTGTGTAAAGCATACCGACAAGGTAATTAAAGGAATTGTCATTATCGGGAATTACACAAAAAATAGCTCTTTTTCTCTCTCCAAGACTGCCTATATCAAGGTTGTCATATGAAGTCATTTTAGCTATCTCCGGCAGATTGAATGCCGCAAGGCGTACCGCTGCGGAAATGAGTATGCTTTTCGCTGTTTTGCCGCTGGCTTGCTTGAATATTTTATACTGCTTTACGGCAATATGCTCCGGCTTTTCCTCCTCAAGACCGTTAAAGAGAATGTCAACAGGCGATTGATATCCGTCCTCATCATCTTCAACCGTCGCTGCGTTCTCAATTAAGAACATCAGCATTTCAAAGGTCTGCTCCTCCGGTGGCGCTTCGTGCAGAAGATAGAGCATAAGGGCAGAGTCAAGAGCAATTTCCGACTTCTCCCAGAACGGATCGTTTTGCTGTGCGTTCTTAGGTGTGGTGTTCTGAATAAGATTTGAAATTAGCCTTATAACATCTTCGTCCTTATGAATATACACAAACGGGTTGTAGCCGTCCGAGTTTTCCGGCTCAATCAGATTAAAAACCTTTATATCATAGCCTTTTTCAATCAAAAGCGGTGCAATGCTTCGGAGCATTTCGCCCTTTGGATCTGCCACAATAAAAGAGGTATTGCACTGCATCAAATTCGGCTTTGCGTAAAACCTTGTTTTACCCGCACCGGAGCCGCCGACCACAAGTACATTAAGGTTACGGCGGTGCTTTTTAGCGTTTAAGCCCAGCCGCATATTCTGTGTGAGAATGATATTTGATGAGCTGTTTTTATCCGCATATCTGCGTACAATACTTTTAACATTGCCCCAACGAGCCGAGCCGTGTTCTTCTCCGGGACGGCGGTTTTCTCTTGACGAGAAATACACGCCTATACCCATTGCATAGAGAAACAAAAAAATGAGTACGGCTTTTAGGCTATACTCATTAAAAACAATATGTGTGGGATTGTTTACCGCAACGGTCAATCGGTCAAGCAATTCAAACAGCTTTATATCCTGCTCATAACAGCCTGCAATTATCAAGGCAAGCCATATTATAACGGGGGCTGCACAGATAAACAGAATTATAAGGGTTTT
>JBJEOZ010000311.1:0-2520 GCA_051880975.1 Ruminococcus sp. | reverse complement strand
AAGCTTATTCCTTGCCTTAATATCTCCATTTTTGGCTTTAATTAAATATTCTCTTTCCTCCTCATCACTAAGAGGCTTTGGAAATGTACCGTTTCCGCAAACATGAAGAATAAAGGTAAAAATGTACTGACCCAGATAGTTAATAAACTCAAACAAAATGTCACCTCTGTAAAATTATCCGAAAAAATTTCAAATACATATTTGTACATTATATTCCCAAAATTTTCAGTTTTGCCAGTCCAAAGAAAAAAGCACTCACCAAAGTTAGATGAGTGCTTATACTTAATCAGTATATTCATGTGGTGTAGGAGTATAATCCTGTGTATAATACTTTTCGTATTTTGATAACTTTTCTTCCCTTGTTTCTAAATCAATTGTATCCTCAATAGGTTCATCACATATAGCATCAAGTAGTATTCTTTCAAGATGCTCAAATTCGGAGTGTTCACCAAAACAGCAGAGAACAAAAGCATTACGGACATATCCTGCACTTGCAGACATAAGTTCATAATCAAAGAAGTAACCATAGTGCTCAGCAAACAAAGCGATAAGCATTACGACAGTTCGCGTATTGCCTTCTCTAAAAGGATGAACCTGCCATATAGCAGGAAACATATGAGCTACAGATTTAGCAAATTCATCATGTGATAAATTATCCCAATTAATACGGTTAATTTTATCCCAAGCATTATTCAAATCTTTATCAATGCAATCCCAATTAGAATACCATACGCTCTTTCCGGCAAGTAACGGTTCTCGTTTCTGAACATTAATACTTCTGTATTTTCCTGCCCATTCATAGACATCACCAAATATGATTCTATGAATATCACAGATGCCCTTAGGTGAAAAATCCTTAAAGCCACACTCAAACAGGTTCATCATTCCGGCACTTGCCAAAGCAGATTCAGCTTTATCAAGCTCAACTCCGTCCTTTATTCCAAGTTTGTTTTTTAGAACATTGCAATCATCATATAGGTAAACATCATATTTCATTTCTTTGCAACCGTGAACATCTTAATCAGTTCTTCTTTCATTTCCTCTGTAGAGATTTCACCATTAGTCCATCGGGCAGAAATTTGTTTAACTTCATCAGAAACAGGAGCGCCTTCAATACTATTAATAGCATAAGCTAATTTTTCAGCTCTTTTGCGTTTTGATATGTCAACTGTTGCCATATAACAAACCTCCCTCTGAATATATTTTACTTATTATACTTGTGTTAGTCAAGATATATATTGCATTAAAGGATTTGCCTTTTGAAATAATGAAAACGAAACAATAAACTGTATTATAAATATATTATTTCCTAATCTTTGATTTTATCACTTCAAATATTTTCATATCATTCTATTTAAAAATCAGCCGTTCTACAAAGAAAACGACTGATTTTTTATTATTCATAATTTTTAGTTTTTACTTATATTTGTCGCACCATTGTTCTTCCCACCAGTTGCCGATTTTTCTGCATATACTCTTGCATCTGTATCCTATATTGCGATTCATTACTCGGAAAATTTCCCACATTCCCGATTCAACATCCCACCTGAGGGAACCGGAACGGTACAAATAGTCGCCGGGAACTTCGGAAGCGCCCTTATTAAGTTCAATGTTATATACTCCACCTACGCTTATAGCTCCCTGTGCAGATATTACTGTTGAGAATGGGTCGTCAGGCTGTGAACGCCAATTGTGACCGTGTAATACAAAGCTGATATTTCTCGGTTTATCAGCAGGCATAAGCAGTCTGATTATCACTCTTTCTTTTGTATAAGCTCTTAAAATGGGAGTTGACGGGTCACCGTGAGCTCGTGAGCTGAACACCTTGCTTATAATCGGAAGTCGTTTCAGCCTGTTGAAGAAACGCTCACTGCGGTAGTTGTAGCCTTTTTCTCCCGTATCCTCGTGGTCGGGTGCACCGTGAGCGCCTTCTTCTCCCTGCTCGGTTGTCTTTATAACATTTCCTTCCTTGTCAAGCAATCTTATGCCGTTATGGGCAAACAAAACAAATTCTCTGAAAGTTTCAACTCCTGGTGCAGTTATTACCGACTGTTCCTCATAATCTTTCTTTATGCTGACAATATTATGATAATACTTTGATGCTGTCGGCTCAATAATAATTGCACCGAACAGTCCGTGATAACGGTGATTTCTCAAATCTCCAAATGAGTTGAGCAGACAGGCACCGTATTCCTTATCTGCATACCACAGATATTTTATACATTCTCCCGGTCCTGCCGTTTGTTCCACTTTATTATATCCAACATTAACGCCCGACGAACATTTCGGACAATATTTAAGAAATTGCGGACTTAATGAAACTCTGTCTGACGGTTTGTGTGGCATATCAAGGGGAACTGACGGATAGTCGTGATATCTGACAGGCTTATCGAACATATTGTGAAGGGTTACCTCAATCCAGTCACCTGCGTTTGCCCTGAGTATCAACGGAATAGGATTTTTCCTACCGGATTTTACATCCTCTGCATCTTCAAGAGGAACAAAAACCATTCCCTCCGG
>JBJEOZ010000310.1:0-12334 GCA_051880975.1 Ruminococcus sp. | reverse complement strand
CGATCTATCCATAAAATCACCTGATATAAATTAGTATCAATTAGTATCAATTATATTTTATTCTACTTTAAATACCTTGTCAAGCAGGAAATTGGAATGCGTGACTATCACAATAAAAAAACTCCCATTGAATTAAAAAAACAATGGAAGTTTCAACTTTTTATTTAAGTGATAATTTATTTTTAGCTTTGTGTTGATTTCACTTAATCTCTTTATAATGCTGTAAATGTATGCCTATATGACCGATTCCTAAAATAACTACGGAAATCATCAGCCATATAACCTTGCCGTATATGCCAAGTAAGAAAAAGGCTATCACAGGCAGTGTGGCACCTGCCACAGGCATGCCTAAAAAGCTACTGTAAAAATCTTTTAGCCTTTTTTCACCGGAAAAATATCTTATCCACCAAATTTCGTACATTATCATAAATGCAAAAGAAACAATCAGCCACCAGGACCAATTTGACCAACTATGTATGTTGAAGTCAGAAAATATTAATGCACAGCAAGTGGTCAGTGCCTGACCTATTCTTTCAAAAGTCAGCAGTACTTTATTTTCCTTTTCCGCTGTATATCCCTGTGGCAAATGCTTTGCCCAAATAAGGTTTGGGATAATCAGCATCAAAAGAAAAATTAATCCCACATATGAAAATCCAAAATTACCTAACATTTTTCCTCCCAAATTTGCTAAATCAGCATTTTAAACATTCCGTGCCTGTTGCAATAGGCATATAAAATTCCGTGTCCTTTCTTCCTTAGCCTTACAGAAATATCCTGTTCGGGATAGAGTTTCACTATTTCCGAGTTATCACCGGTTACATAGGCAACAAAGGACACATAATGACTCTTGCTCATAGGGTGATTAATTGTGATGTGATACTCATTATCCACAGTTTCAATATTAATCATATGGCTGTCGTCACATTTCTCTGCCTCCTGCTCCGGCATTGTAACTCCGCAACAAGAAAATGTTCCCTGTCCAACGGAAGTGATAATGTTTCCGCAAATAGGACATACATAGAAGTGCATTTTCTTCATATTTCCGGCTTGATTTTCATTTTCCTTTAAGTCCCCAGTCAACAACTCCGTGATAGAAGTTCCAAGTGCCTTTGCCAAATCTTCAAGAATAGCTATGTCCGGAAGTCCTCTTCCAGTTTCCCATTTTGAAACTGCTTTGTCACTGACATTGATTTTTTCTGCAAGCTCCTTTTGGGTGATTTTTCTTTTCTCTCTTAATTCTTTTATGGTTTTTCCTGTTACATAACTCATAAAACACACCTCACTTTTATTGTGAGTACATTATAATTCTTAACTTGCTATATGACAACCTACGAAAGGTAGAGTGGTGTATTCTTAATGTTAGTACTATAAATCGGAATTTGTTATTTTGATACAAATTCAAATCTTTTAGTACAAATCCGGTTTTTGCCCATCATGCGCCAACCATTTACACTCTGTAATCTCCATATTTGTGAATACTGCCTTAAACGAAGAATCTTCCGGACTACAAGCATAAATTCCAAAACAAATTTCATCACCGCCATTCCACATATGGCAAATTCTCATCTGCTTGAATGTTATACCATCCTCAGAACATTCAATACAATAATCATCTTCTCTTCGGCTAAACCTATACCACATAGATTTTATGTCAGCACTAATTTCAGTAGTTGCCCAATCAGAATATCCATTATTTGTAACCACACTACCTAAATGCTGGAATTTTTCATTCTCATATTCTATTGAACCTTTTAACCAATTATCACTATCAAGATACATTACAATACCACATTGGTCAAATCTATGCTTGCTTTCAAATTCCGTTTTTACAGTAAATGAAAAAAATCGCTCACTAGTATGCATTTGCAATACAGGTGCATTGTCATTCCTAAAATGATAATAGGTTCTTTGCCATAAATCCGTAAACGGTCTTGTGGTTATTTCTATTCTGTTATCAGCGATAGCATAACTATCAGGCTCTCTTGTCCATTCTAATTTCTTTATATCAAAATTCATCTTGTTTTTCTCCTCAAATTCTGATTTTTCTATCACTTGTATTATAAACATCATATCACCACCAAACCCATTTGTCTATTAATAATTTATCATACTGCGTAAAGTTCAACATCATAGTTTTAGGTGTGAACAGGTTTTGGATTGTCTGAAAGTTTCATAAAATGTTTGTCCGACTTTCCTTTATGCTGGAATATGTATGACTTTAGGTAGAAAAAGGTCATTAGTCGGTCTTCTTTAGGTTCAGAAGTGCCTTGGTTGGAAAATTTTTCATTATATTGGTCAATTTCAGCCTTACCGCAGAGGATTTTTGCACTCCACTTGTCGGGAATGAATCTGAGGTGAATGTCAAGCTCACGGTTTTTACCGACTACGATTTTATCTACTATGTTGCGGTAAAATATATCGCTCCACCCTTCGCCAATTATGATTGAATTTACATAATCTTTAATTTCACCAATTATTTTTTCCTTGTCCGCAAGCATACTGCTGTGGGCTTTTTCTTTTTGCAGTTTTTCGGATATTGTATCAAATTCGGATTTAAGTCTTTCGCAGGCTTTTCGGTAATCAGAGGTTTCAATATCACCCGACAGGCACATATCAAGTAACTTTTGCTTTTTGTTTTCTATCTTTTCAAGCTCGTTTTCAAAATAAGTTATGTTGTCTTTCTCTTTATCGGATTTCAGAACATCGGACGCGATTGACAGTACGCTTTCTAAAATTTTATTTCTATCTTTCAGAACATCTGAAATAATATGTTGCAGGATTGAACGAATGTCCTTTTCATTTATTGAAACATTTGAACAGCCGAACTTTTCATTATTTTGGTTTATTCGCTCCTTGCCGTACTTCTGATTCTGAATACAAACCCAGTTTTCATTCTGATTGACCTTTGATGAGGTCTTTTTTCGGTGGATAAAGGTTGAGCCACACTGGGCGCAGATTATTTTTCCCGACAGAGCATATCGGTTTGCAAAGCCGTTTTTTGCTCCGTGAAGCATTTTTCTGCGTTCAAGCTCTCTTTGCGTTGCATCAAACATCTCTCTTGAAATAATCGGTTCGTGATGATTTCGAATTGTCACATACTCAACCTCGCCCTTGTTGTACTTTTTGTTGTGCGACAGATAATCCGGTGTGTAGGTTTTCTGCTGAATCAAATCACCGCAGTACTTCTCATTTTTGAGGATTCGCAATATCACCGTGTACGACCAGTCTTTCATATAGGTTGAGGTCTTGATTCCTGCATCCCGCAACTCCTTTGCAATGATGTGGGTTCCCTTGCCCTCGTTGAGAAATTTATGATAGATTAATCTGACGGTTTCTGCTCCCTCTTGATTTATGTACAACTTTCCGTCACGGACATCGTAGCCGAGCATATCTCTGCCGAACACTACACCCTGCTCCATCATTCTGCGCTGTCCCCATTTTACTCTGTCGGAGGTTTTTCTGCTCTCTTCCTGAGCAATTGACGACATAATCGTCAGCCGAAGCTCTGCGTCAGCGTCAAGCGTGTTGATATTGTCATTCATAAATATTACACCTATGCCGTAGCTTTTCAGTTCTCTTGTGTATCCAATGCTGTTAAGTGTGTTTCGTGCAAATCGGCTGATTTCCTTTGTGATAATCAAATCAAACTTTTTTGCTTTTGCATCTTCTATCATTCGGTTGAATGAGGCTCGCTTTTTTGTACTCGTTCCGCTGATTCCCTCGTCAACATAAATTTCGTAAAGCTCCCACAACGGATTGCGTTTTATATACTCATTGAAATATCTTTGCTGGCTTTCAAGTGAGTTTGCCTGATCGAGATTGTCGGTTGACACTCGGCAGTAAGCTGCAACCTTTTTGACTTCGTTTTCAAAGTTTTTTAACATTTTTATACCTCCTTCGGTAACACAAGTATATTATTAATTCTCATAATGTCCAGAGAAATTTTCAGAGTGTCTGTTATGGTTTCACTCTGAAAATTTCCCGTTATGGATTTTTAGGCTTTCAATTTCTTTAGACACTCCTCGTACTGATTCTGAGTAAGATAACCTTGCTCTCGGAGTACAAGGAAAATTGATTTTTTAATTTCATTTTCAAATTCTTTACTGACATTTTTCTGCTCTGCATTTTCATTTCGGTTTTCAAAGATGATTTTCGTTTTCACCTTAAACACCTCGGTAAAAACTATGCAGTTGCAGATTGTCTATATTCTTTCATCATCCTTTCTCTGTTGATTTAATTGTTTTAATAAATTCTTTTGTATTTTTATACTTCATTTCATACTCCTCTCCGACTAAATTTACAGTGACTTATAATCTTTTCGCTCAAATAAATCGTCAAGCCGTACCTTGCCTCTTGTACGGCGGACATTATTTATTGCTTCCTTTCTCATTTCTTCGAGCCTATCCTTTGAAAAATGTTTTTCCTCGGCAAGTATTTTCATAATAAGTTCCAGCTCAACTGCATATCGGAACAGTCCTTTTGAAATTCTTTTCTGCTGTTCCTCACTTGCCTTTGCGATTTCCTTTGCGAGCTTTTCATTGACAACAGAATTTTCATCTGACAAAAGCTTGTCTGCAAAATATGAATTGACCGCATAGGCAACAAAATCATTTCTTGATTTAAAGCCTGACGACTTGATTTCTTTATCCATTTTCTCCACAAAATCCTTGTCAAGAAATAGGCTTATTCTCTGTTTTTCATCTTCCATTGTAAATCATCTCCCAGTATTCTGATACACACTATCTGACTCCTGAAAAAACGGCTTATTTATCGGATTATTTTGTATTACGGGATACACCTTTGCACCAAACCCGAAATCACGACCCACAAAAGTATCACATTCTGACTCCTGTAAAATGATACTGTGTTTTATCGAAAAACGGCTTATTCAAGCCAAATCTTCGGTCGGCACTGCCGTCCGATGTGGCACGCAAGGGGCATACATCAGTGCCCCTTGCTTTGTCCTGCTTAACTACCTACCCTGTAAATCACGGGCGGGTATTAGTACATCCTTTTGAAAAACCATTTTTCTCTCTGCCGTAAATTTGCCCGAATTTCGATTTTCGCTTACAGTCGGGTACTTTATCCGTTCTTTCCTGAAAGTCGGACAAACCGCCAAATTCTGCCCAACATCTGCGTCGTGGACGATAAGGACGATAAAAACGATGAATCAGACAGCTATATTTTCATCGTACTTATCGTACCTAACGTACTCACTGTCCGAATTATCATTTTCACAATCATATTTGATTTCAACCTTTCTGATGTTATTTTCCTTATACGACTTGAAGTAAATGTGATTGTCATTCAAGTCGTACTTCCACTTGTTCATCATTCTTTTCAGAATACGAGCCGAAAGGTTTTTGCCTGAATAAGCATTGTAGCGTTCAAGAAATTCTGCATTGCTCCCGTTGAAATATTTTTCTGATTTTATCATCTCAATGAGCAAGTTCATTTCATCAGATATAAGCATATTCGGATTCTCTGCGCTGTCTGCAGTCATTTTCCAAGTGCAATCTTCTTTTGAAAATGCAAGCTCAATTTCTCTGTCCTCAATATCTCTTCCCGTACAAAATAATGTTGCGTTGCCCTGCGTGCGATTGCTCTTTTTCAAAACGAATAGAGCGTCAGCACAGCCTGCAATACCATTTGTACCTGAAATCTCATTGATTGGGTCAGAGTCTCCTTGTTTTCTTAAATGATGAACGAGCAGAATAGCAATTTTCAATTCATCAGCAAGTTTCTTGACCTTCTGCACTTCCTGATAATCATTTGAATAGCTTGAATCCTTATTTGCAGAACGGATAAGTTGAAACGTGTCAATGATTATCAAGACGGTATCCTTGTGCTCATCAATAAATGTTCGAATCTGCTCTTCCAACTTTTCATCAAGTTTTGAACAATCAGTAACAAAATGAACATTACTCGGCACTTCATCAGCTATCGCTGTCAGCCTGCCCTGCAATCTGCTTTCATCATCTTCAAGCGACAAATAAAGAGTTGTACCGACGTCGGTATGCAGATTCCACACATCTTCACCTTTTGCAATCCGAATGCACCAGTCAAGAACAAGCCACGACTTACCTACCTTTGGCGAGCCTGCTATAATCGAAAGACCGCTTGTGAGTAGTGAATTGATTATAAACTTCTTCCTCGGCAAATCTTTTTCCATAAGACTTGCGCCGTCGATTGAATCGAATCTTACCTTACTGCTTAACTCCAGATTTAAATTCTGAATCATATTTTCTCCTTTCCCTGTTACTCATACCTTATATGATTTCTAAATATTTTTACTCGGTATGGTTATACAGTTGTAATCCAAAAGCTTTTGGAATTTTTTCACCGGTGTGATACAATAATCTCATACTTTTCAAGAAAAATATATGACAAAGTGAATTGAAGTGATTTTTATAATTTTTACTTCAGGACAGAGGTGTATATGGCAAAGCATGAAGGTCTATTATTAAAAATTGATTCCAAAGGAAATATTTCCGGCTATATGCAGGAAAATGACAATAAGATTCCAATTGAAAACACAACTATCAAGGATGAGTTGATTAGTTTCTCAGAAGAAGATTTTGAGGAATATTCTGAACTGCAAAATGAAATAAAAAAGGTTTACAGAACATATCCCAATGAAAGTGAAGAAAGATTTGCACTGATTAAAAATTTAACAGCAAAAGCAGAAAAGGCATTGGCGGAATATAGAACTTTTTACGGTCTGTTGAACAGACTTATGATTGAGGATTTTTTAGGAGAGTACGACGGCACTGAAAATTATCTGCGTGAATATGCAAGCTATCTTGACCAAATAAAAACCGTGCAATTTTTTGTTTTGCACTTTTTCAGCGATTTATCAAGTCAAAAAGAAATAGATATTAACGAAGATTTCAATTACAACAGCGTACAGATTTCCACTGTATTTTATTTTGAGGACAACAAGTCCATGCTGATGTACCATATCCGTAATCTGACAGAGTATTATTTTCTGCTGTTGCATTTATTTGTTGAGAACGAATACCGCCTCTGCCGCTGTCAACTCTGCGGCAGATACTTTGTGCCAAAGACAAAAAAGAAAACCCTGTACTGCGACAGGGTTCTAAAAAACGGAAAAACTTGTAAGGAATTTGCACCGAGATTAAAGCACCGCATACTGGAAAACAGAAATGAGGTGCTGAAAGCATTTGACACACAGCGCGGTAAAATGTATAAGCGTTATGAAAGAACACTTAACACACCTGATACTGTGAAAAAGCCTTTGAGTTTTGAGGAATATTATGATTGGCTTGAAAAAGCAAGAACTGCGAGAGATAATTATCTTGAGGAGAAAATTTCCAAGGAGGAAGCATTGAACATAATTTGTATTGAGTAAAATTTGTAAAAAGTAATCGGATATGCAATCAATGGAAAAAATTGACTGCCTATCCGATTTTCAATTATTTACTACATCAATGATAATCCTTGCACCCAGCCGAAAGCCGTTCAGGAATATCTCTCGCTCACTGATTTCAGAAATCTCACGATTGCAATCCTTGTATTTTTCAAAGGTTTCTTTCTGCGATACAGTCAGGGTTGCTGTAAGCTTTTCTTCATTCCTGTTGAGCAGTTTCAATAGCTCTTTGACCTCATCATCAAGCTTTGCACATTTTTCGTGAGGGAACAGATTTCCGTAATATAAATCTTCAAGTGTGTTCATTGTCGCACCGCCTTTCAGCAAGCAACAATATCACAACGGTTTGCAGAAGTCCAGATTATTTTATATTTAATATGCAATTAAAAATTATAATCACATTAAATAATCACTCGGCTTGAAGCAGATATGATTGTTCAATTATTGCCATAACGTCATCCAACTCATCAAGATGTTCAAAAAACAGCTCTGCATCGCCATTTCCCCATCTGCCAAGATTTGTAACGTCATGGCACAAATTCTTTGGATCATACACTTCTGAAAACTTCATATTCACAGAAATTCTCAACCGTTGTTTCTGAATTACTACATCAACAAAATTAGTATCAAGCTTATAAGCGATATAAAGCTTTTTAAACTCTCGTTTGATATTTGATGACAGATTCATTATACGATGATTCAGCTTATCAAACAACATTTTTGTAAAAGCATTTACTTCATAGCTGTCTAATGAATATTTTGATACAGCTTTAGTTTCTTTAATATACGGCTGAAGCTCTTGTTGAGAAAGCTTTGGATACTCCCAGATTTGCAATGCTTTTTCTGCCAAAATATCCGCTCTTTCGTTTATGGTATCTTCATTCCATTTCGTTTGCTTTACGACATATGTGTTCAATCTGAGTGCACTTTCTTTGAAACCGCCTTCCATTTCAAGTTTATCTTCAAAATCTTTGTCGCTCATTTCTAAATTGTAAGCTGTAAGGGTAAGATTACCTATAGTATGTAAATACTTTTTCTGAATACTTTGCCAGTCTTCACCCAACGCATTCTGCCAATCCGCACTCAATTTGCTATTCTGCGGCATAATATGTTCTATTGTAAAGTTTTCAATGATTATTGGCGCTTTATTATCAAAGTTTTCAATATGACTGAGTATATAGTTACGGGTACGCATATTATAAATGTCACGACTTTTAAACGCATTTACAAACATTTCATTTGAAGGAAACACTTTGTAATCGTCTCTTAAAACGAAAAATGCTTTTATTGAGTTCAAATAATCATCGTTGTTAATTTCATTTTTTAATGTTGCAAATGTCTTGTTCAAAGAGTTAGTGGGAATATTGCAGATACTCCTTCTGAACACATAACTAATGCAAAGTTTTATTATTTCTATAAAGTCAGCTTTGCCGATAGTCTCTGTATAATAATCATTATGTATCTTCAACAGGAAAGGCAGCGCAACTTCCATTCTTAACGCATTAATATCCTTATACAATACATCAAAATCGGAAACTCCGCTTTTGCAGAACACAATATCAGTGTAATATTTAGCGTATGTATATAAGTCTTTACAAAAATCTTCTACAGTGCTAAATTCACAGTTGTTATGGTATAACTTAAATTCATCATAGACCTTGTTCACTTTCGGGATTTTCGTAAGCTTCATAGTGATATAGTCTCTGAAAAATCTATCCATTACTGACTCTTGCTTATCAAACTCAAAGAGCAGTTCCATAGGTCGCCAATAATGCTCATAAATATATGTTTGCTCATCATTGGGTAATCCCATTAAAATATGATTACGAATCAAATCTGATTCTGAGAGTTCTTTTCCCGTTGAGTTTAGGCTTTCAAAAATTGCCTGTGGGTCATCCATTGCACGGTCAAGTGTAATATTAACAATTTGCAATTTACCGATAGATTCATAAACTTCGGAAGGCTTCAAAACTAATGAGTTAATCTTATCTTCAAAATACTGATAATTTCTTAAAAGTCGTGAATTTTCATCCACACCCGTTAAAGGCTTACGCTCAATCAAGTTAATCAAAGTATTTCTATCAGTTTCAGTTAGAAGTAATTTATAGCGTTCATCGCCATTTTCATATTCATTTTTTAAAAGAACATTGTCAATACGCCTGAAATTTATACTTATATCATCAGGGTGAACTATAGAATAATTTCTCAACGCAATCAGCATTAAAGTTAATGTAGTCATTCGTTGCTGCCCGTCTATAATCATATACTTTTGAACACCTGTAGGCATAGCTTTCTCTGCAATATTGACAATTGAACCTACAAAGTGTCCGGATTTATTTTTAATTTGCATATTAACAATGTCATTCCATAATCTCTCGCATTGTTCTTTATCCCAACTGTAGTACCTCTGATAAACCGGGATAATAAATTGCTTATCTCCATTAAAAATCTGATATATATTACCCTTTTGAGCGTCCATATCTATACCTCCATCACATTATCCGTCCAGAGCTCACACTGAGTCATAACAACATCTATTGCTTCGGGAATATCTTCCGGCGGATAATTATGTTTTCTGAGTAGCTTTTTAATCATCATTCTCATTTTTGCTCTTGCGGATTCTCTCTTTTGCCAGTCAATGGTCCTGTTCTTTCTCAGAGCATCGGCAAGCTCTTTGGTTATTGCAATCAGCTCTTCGTTTTCATAAAAATCCTTAATCGCACGAGGCTTTGTCAATGCATCATAAAAAGCAAGTTCTTCCGGAGTTAACCCGAGATTATCGCCTTCCTGCTGTGCATTTGCAATTTGCTTTGCAAGATTCAGCAATTCCTCTATGACCTCTTCGTTTGTAAGCATTCCGTTCAGGTAACGATTCATAGCAGACTGAATGATTTCGCTGAACTTTTCAGATTTTACAACATTTGTTTTTCTGTAAACCGAAACCTGCTCTGCAATCAGCTTCTTCAAAATTTCAACGGCGATATTCTTTTCTTTCATATTTGCTATTTCTTCAAGAAATTTCGGGTCAAACAGAGAAAACTCCTCTTTGACATCAGAAAAAAGATTTATTACCCCTTCACTCTTGATGCTCTGCTTTAACAGCTCATTGATTCTTTCGTTCATTTCGGGCAGAGATATTTTCTTTCCTTCTCCGCCATTGATGATTCGGTTAATCATCACTCTTACAGCTTCAAAGAAAGCCGCTTCAAATCTCAATGGTTCTTCAACAAGGGAAGCGCAAAGGGATAGAGCTTGGCGCAGAAGCAACGCTTCTTTTATAAAAATATCTTTATCCTTCTCTTTTTCACGTGCAAGAATAAAGTTTACAGCACCGCTTATTGTTTTTGCTCTTTCCAAGTCACTGCCAGAAGCAAATCTGCTGTAATCAAAGCCATGAAATAAATCTCGGCATATAGATAGTTTTTCAAGAAATTTCGGATACGCAACCTTTGATACGTCCGTATCACCGTAATTCTTTTTATCTCGAGTGGTGTAATCATTCATTGCCTGCTTCAAAGCAGTTGCAATGCCTATATAGTCAACAACAAGACCGCCTTCCTTGTCTTTGAAAACACGGTTAACTCTTGCGATTGCCTGCATAAGGTTATGACCAGACATCGGCTTGTACACATACATAGTTGCAAGTGACGGCACATCAAATCCTGTAAGCCACATATCAACAACAATTGCGATTTTAAGCGGACTGTTGTTATCCTTAAATTTCTTAGCTAGTTCTTCCTTGTGGTGCTTATTTCTGATAATCTTACGCCACTCTTCCGGATCCTTATTGCTTTCAGTCATAACAACCGCAACCTTATCACTCCATGAAGGTCGCAGTTGCAAAATTTTATTGTATATTTTCATAGCAATAGTGCGTGAATAGGCAACTATCATCGCTTTACCCGTAAGCAGATTTGCTCTGTAATTTTCATAGTGGTCGAGAATGTCGGTAACAAGAGAATCTATTGTTTCATCGTTACCGAGCACAGCCTCCATCTGTCCGAGTTGATGTTTACTTTTTTCAATAACTCCAGGATCGGCATTTTGCGCCATCAGGTCGTATTCATCATCAATCAGCTTCAATGTAGCTTGATTTAGTTTCAGCTTTATAACTCTGCTTTCATAATATACAGGTCTGGTAGCACCGTCCTCTACCGCCTGAGTCATATCATATATATCTATGTAATCACCAAAAACTTCACGAGTGCTCCTGTCCTTAGAGGAAATAGGCGTACCTGTAAATCCGATATATGTTGCATTCGGCAGGCTGTTTCTGATAATTCTTGCCGTACCTTTTATAATTTTACCTGTTTTAGGGTCGAGCTTTTCTTTTAAGCCGTATTGTCCACGGTGTGCCTCATCAGCCATTACGACTATGTTTCTGCGTTCTGACAGAGGTTCTTCCGACTCCTCAAATTTTTGCATAGTAGTAAAAATAATACCGTTAACTTGTCTGCCTGCAAGTAGTGTTTTCAGATGCTCACGGCTTTCAGCATGCATAGGTTCCTGTCGCAGAAACGCTTTGCACTTTGCAAACTGTCCGTACAACTGGTCGTCAAGGTCGTTTCTGTCTGTCAGAACTACAATAGTAGGACTTTCAAGTTCCTCCTGCAGGAGATGAGCGTAAAACACCATAGACAGAGATTTTCCGCTGCCCTGTGTATGCCAGAACACGCCGCCTTTACCGTCAGAAATAGTTGCGTGTTTTGTCGATTCAATTGCTTTTCTGACTGCGAAATACTGATGATAACCTGCGAGAATTTTAAATTTATTTATACCCTCATTAGAAAAGCAGATAAAGTTTTTAAGTATATCAAGGAATCTTTTTTTTTGAAAAATTCCTTCAAAGAAAGTGTCAAAGGTTGCAAACTGTGTGTTTTCGTAGCTGCCGTCTTTGGTTTTCCACTCCATAAAGCGGTCTTCACCCGATGTTATTGTGCCTAG
>JBJEOZ010000309.1:0-2536 GCA_051880975.1 Ruminococcus sp. | reverse complement strand
CTGTTCTGCGTTTGGCGAGGTTTTAAGATTTTCGTTTTTCTTCTTTTTCTCACCGCTTGTTTCATCAAATTCCGAATCAGTCACAGGCTGTTTAAGATATTGAGGACAGTATGTTTGGATTATGTTGTTGAACAGCTCCGAACGGTTTGCATAGTGAACTTCACGATTGCCGTTTTCCATGACCTCATACTTTTCTTCAAATTTAATACCCCATTTAAAAAACAGCTTTAGTTTTACTTTCATAGGATAAAAACCTGTTTTCATAACAACAAATGTGCCTTTTGGAAGTGACTTTAACTCATCGGGAGTCATCAAAGGTCGCTCAATCATCTGCAATGATTGAGAAGGGTCATTTTTGCTCCTGCTGACGGAGCCTGACATAACAGTTCTTGAACCCAGTGCTTTTGATAGCACTTCTGCACTTGTGCTGTTCGGAGCAAAACCTCCGAAGATTGTCAGCTGTGTGTTATCTATGATAACATCTGCACCCTCTTTGCCATAATTTTTCTCCAACTGTGCAAAGGATTGAATTATCGGCACTATCTGCAACCGTCTTGAACGAGAAGCGGAGAACATCATCTCTGCCGAATCAATCTTCGGCAAGGTTCCGAACTCGTCGCAGAAGAATACACAGCGGTTTTTCAGCACACCGCCGTTTTCATCTGCGACTGACAGTATTTCACGGTAAAGCTGTTGGATAATGAGTGACACCATAAAGAAAGTGTTGGGATTTTCTTCCGGCATTACAACGAATATTGCACACTTTTCATTACAGAATTTTTCAGCGTCAATCTCCGTATCAAAACACAAAAGCTGTTCAAGTTCCGAGTCGAGAAAAGCATTCAGCCTTGAAAGTGCCGTACTCATAACACTTGACATACTCTGCTCGGCTGTGTTCAGTGCCGCTCCTGCAAACCATTTTGCTTTGTGATCGTCGGGAAGATAGTCCATTAAAAACTGAAACTGATTTTTGCCTTTCTTATTGGTCGGAGCAAGTAACTCCTGAATGATTTTAAAAACCGAAACAATATGCCTTTCTTCGGGTTCGCAAAATTCTGAAACAAGCAGAATAGTTGCTGTTAAAAGTCCCTCTGCGGCATCATAAAAGTAAGCGTTCTGTCCGAATGAAGCCGAGTCCATACCGGAGAGAATAATTGTTTTTGAAATAATTTTTGCATACTTTTCTGCTCTTGCCTTGTAAACAAGCTGTTCGGGTTCGGCTTTGTATAAGTCCATATATTTGTTCACGAGGTGGAGAAGATTATTGCCGTGTGAGCGTGTTGGATTACGCAAATCTATAACGGAAATTTTGTAGCCGTAATACTTTTCTGCGATTGTTCCGTAATTTCGAACAACATCTCCCTTTGTGTCGGTTGATAAAAATGACATACCCGTCGCACAGGCATATTCAATGCAAGGATAAAGCCAATATGCGGTCTTACCTACACCGGCCGCACCAATCATCAGAGCATGCACATCTCCTGTATCAACCATTGCTGTTGTTCCTTTTTTGCTGTTCTTACAGCCGACAACTATTCCTTGTTCAGTTGGTCTGCTGTCAGGATTTGTGCGCCATTCATCGGGGTGGAAATCAATTTGCCTGTAGGTTTTCTTGATTTCCTTTTTTGTCGCCCAACGAGCCGT
Organism: Ruminococcus sp.; assembly: GCA_051880975.1. Lineage (GTDB taxonomy): Bacteria > Bacillota > Clostridia > Oscillospirales > Acutalibacteraceae > Ruminococcoides. The sequence goes on along the minus strand of JBJEOZ010000309.1, from coordinate 892 downwards.
GCCGTGCTGACCTTGTCCGACTGTTTTGTTTTTTATGCGGTTCAGGGAATAGTAATTGCCAACCGTTGAAATTATTATGAACAAGGCAAACATTGAGCCTGCAACAATAATCAGAGTTATAATACCTGATGGCATATTTCTTCAACTCCTTTCGGTTCAAAAATTAAATCCTCGTTCCAGTCCTTATGGATTGGAATGAGGATTTTGGATTCTATATTCTGTTCTGACAGCTTTTCTGCAATTCTTTTGTTAGCTGTCTGTCCTGCTTCATCATTATCGAAGCAGAGAAACACATTTTTAATGTTCGAATTATCTTTCAGACATTGAAAAAGCACCCTGTCCGAAACGGAGCAGGATGCCGCATAGCTATTTTCTTTCCAATTATCCTTGTGCATTGAAATGTAGGAAAGCATATCAATCGGAGCTTCAAATAAAAATATCTTGTTGCTTGTGCCGTGCCAGTGAAAACTATATTCAGGCTGACTGCCTGCAACATTTCCCTTATATGGATTACTCGTCACCGTTCCTCTCTTGTGTGCGTGGCGAGGTTTACCGCTTGAATCATAGCCGACAAATACTACATTGTGATAATCGGCAGATTCATAAATCATTTTGTTTCTTACAAACTCAAAAAGTACATCTTTGTCAATGCCACGAGTCAACAGCAGATAAGAAAAAACTCTGCTCATTCTGTCATTCCTCGGCGGCAGTTCAAAAAGTTTATGCTCTTTTTCTATGGGTAGTGATGTTATGATTTGACCGCCACAGTTATTCAAAAGCATTTCCACCGCTTCGGCATAGTCCATGTTGTAAAATCTGCTGACAAAATCAATGGCATCACCGCCTTTCTGTTCGTACTGATGATACCAGAGGTGACCTCTGATTGTAACCT
>JBJEOZ010000308.1:0-2538 GCA_051880975.1 Ruminococcus sp. | reverse complement strand
ATAATAAACCTGTTGCTGTGTATGGGAAACCTTAATCCTTTGCCGAACACCTTGAATGCAAGCTCTAAGTACAGGGCAAACACAAGTAAAATTCCAAGTATTATTAACACATTATTCCTTAGTGACAACAGTATATCTCCGTTAATCAGTGCAATAACCGAACGGGTCATTCCGCAACCCGGGCAATAGACCCCAAAATATTCATATGTAAGGCACGGGGGCAGGGTAAAATTGTTTGCCACAAACACCGCCGCAAAATACAGAACTGTTACTGTAATTATGGGCAAAAGAATCACTAATATTCTTTCTGTAATACTGTACTTTTTCATTTCGTAATTTGCAAAAAGGGCAGACTGTCGTCCGCCCTATCTCCTGTTATTTAATTATAATTTAGAAACTGTAACTGTAATGCACATTACCATCACGGGCAATATCTTCAATTATACCTATCATTGAGCCGGTAACAGCAAATGACCAAATAACAACAACAAGCCAAAGCACAAGTGCAATGATTGAGAGAACAATACCGGCTGTTGCCATACCGTTGTTAACAGGATTTTTCTTGCGTGACATAATGCCAAGAACTAAACCAACGATTGAGCATACAGAACCGCAACAGAAGAAGGAAACAATACCAAGTACAAGGGATGCAATAGCAAGACCTTTGCTGTTGTCAGCCGGCTCTTGGTAATACTGCTGTGGCTGGTTGTATCCGTTTTGATAACCATTCTGCTGGTTGTAGTTATAGTTGTTCTGATAGCCGTTTTGTGGCTGTGAGTTGTAAGGATTTTGATTGTTTGAATAATCATTATTCTGATTGTTATAGTTTTCGTCCATATTGACCTCCAAAATATAATCTGTACTTTATTTTACAAAAGAATTGTAAAAAAGTCAACCTAATAAAGCATTTATTTTTCTTTTTTGACAAAAAGCGGTTCTTAGTGTTCCTCAACATATTTTAGAAATTCTTCTGTCTTTGACCAGTACTTTATTCCCCAGTTTTCAAAGTTCCACTCCTCCATATAGTTGTTACATTCGTAGTCTATATAGTAGAGTTTTTCGTTCTGCACCACAAAATTTGTTGGGAAATAATCTATGTTGGTGTTCTCCTTGTAAATCACCTTGCACATAGAACGGATTTGGGCAAAGTAGTCCTCCTTTACCCTATCCTGTAAAACAAGGTCAAATATTGTGTCGCCACAGATGTATTCCTTGAGTATTCTTTCATTTTCTACATCTACATCAAGCATTTTTGGCATCCTTATGCCTATTTTCATCAGCTTTTTGTAGTCGTTCATTTCCGACTCCAGCTTGTTGCCAAACTGATAGTAACTGCAAGGCTCGTGGTGAATTTGCTTAAGGACATACTCATTTTCTCCGTCTGTCACAAGGTAGGAGTATCCTCCTTTTCCCTTACCCAACAATTTGATAACACTAAATTCCCTGTTGTTTACAGTCATTTTTTCCACAAATATTCACCTCTTTTACATTGATTATTGAGAAAATTTCTACACAGCCATATAAATCAGATTTACTGCAAGGGCAGAAATACAGGCAAAAATTGCAACGGTTAACAGGCTCTTTTCCCTAAAGGCGAGTATACAGGCTGTGATAAGCCCCGCAACCGAGGCAACATAATTTCCTGTGGAAAAAAGTATTGCCGGAAAGGTCATTGCACCCAAAACAGCATACGGCACATAGAACAAAAAGCTTTTTACAAATCTGTTTGTAATTTTACCCTTAAAAATCACAAAGGGCAAAACTCTGATAAGGTATGTAACACCCGCCATAATAAAAAGGTAGATAAAGAAATCCCTTAAACTCATTCTTCTTCACCATCCTTAATGGGGAAAAAGACTGCCCCTACAACTGATGCAATAACTGTGCAAATTATGATAACAAATCCGCTTGAAACCTGATTTAACAGTGGCAACCACTTAAAGGCACAGCTTAGCAAAACGGAAATTACAATCACCTTTAAGATTGCTGAATTTTTCTTTGCCGGCGGAATAATTATTGCAAGGAACATTCCGTAAATTGCTATGCAAAGGGAATCTCTTACAACAGTTGGAAGTACCTGTCCTGCCAATGCACCAAGGAGTGTTCCTGTTGTCCAACCGACAACAGGCAAAAATATCAAGCCGTAAAGGTATTTTTTGCCCACATCCTTACTGTTGCCCATTGCAACGGCAAAAATTTCGTCTGTTATTCCAAAGCCTATGAGCCAACGGTGAATACCCCTAACGCTTTTATCCGCCTTTTGAGAAAGTGACAAGGACATAAGGGCATACCTTAGGTTAATTATTAGCTGGGCACAAGCCATCTCTATCCAAAAGCCACCGCCTCTGACCAAAATATCAAGTCCTGCAAACTGTCCCGCTGATGTGAGATTTGTCAGAGAAATCATCACAGCCTCCCACCAGCTTAATCCCGAATGAACAGACTGAAGTCCGAATGTAAAGGAAACAGATATGTATCCAAGGGCAATGGGTATTCCGTCCTTAATTCCTTTTTTTATTTCTGTCATTTTTGTTTTTA
>JBJEOZ010000307.1:0-2540 GCA_051880975.1 Ruminococcus sp. | reverse complement strand
AGGCTATCAAGGACAGAGTTAATCAGATTCGTTCACAGATTGAAACAACAACATCAGACTTTGACAAGGAAAAGCTACAGGAAAGACTTGCAAAGCTTGCAGGCGGTGTAGCAGTTATCAAGGTTGGCGCTGCAACAGAAATCGAAATGAAGGAAAAGAAGCTCCGCATTGAGGACGCTCTTGCAGCAACAAAGGCAGCTGTTGAAGAGGGTATCGTTGCAGGTGGCGGTACAGCCCTTGTAAACACAATCCCGGCAGTTTCTTCCCTTGCAGAAGAGGCAGAGGGTGACGAACTGACAGGTATCAAGATTGTTCTTAAGGCACTTGAAGAGCCTGTTCGTCAGATTTCCGCAAATGCAGGTGTTGAGGGTTCTGTAATCCTTAACAACATTGTAGCCAAGGGCGAAGTAAACTACGGCTACAACGCACTTACAGGAGAATATATGGATATGATGAAGGAAGGCATTGTAGACCCAACCAAGGTTACAAGAAGCGCACTTCAAAATGCATCCTCAGTAGCCGCAATGGTTCTCACAACAGAGTCACTTGTAAGCGACATCAAGGAACCAACACCGGCAGCCGCAGCTCCTGCTCCTGATATGGGCGGTATGTACTAATAAAATTACCGAATATAAATATATATCAATCCGTCGGATAATCTCCGGCGGATTTTTTCAAAAAATTTTAAAAAAATGTGATATTTTGTCCTTCACAGCACTAATATATATGAAAGTACTTTCAATCCCAGAGTAGAAAGGAGAAAGAGAATGACAAAAGAAAAATACATAGATGCAGTTAATAAATATAGTGATTCTCTTTTCAGAATAGCCTTTAGCTACTGTAAAAATAAGCAGGACGCAGAAGACGCTGTGCAAAATACATTTCTGAAATTATATACATCAGACAAGGCTTTTCAGTCCGATGCACATATGAAAAACTACCTTATTAAGGTGACAATAAATAATTGTAAGCATATTTTCAAAGCACCTTGGAAAAAGGTAGTGCCACTTGAAGAACATATAAATGACGACTATTACACAATGGATAACAGGGACGAGCATTACGAATTATATAACGCAGTAATGTCACTTCCCGAAAAATACAGATTGGTAGTGCATTTATATTATTTTGAGGATTATTCTGTAAAAGAAATTTCAGGAATTATTTCCGAAAAGGAAACAACCATTCAAACCCGTCTTATGCGTGGAAGAAACAGGCTGAAAATTCTACTAAAGGAGGTATGGCAGGATGAAAACCTGTAACGATTTGTACAAAGAAACCTTCCAAAAGGTTACTGCATCAAAGGAGTTGAAGGACAAATTGATGAACATTCCAAATGAATCTAAACCTAAAAAGAGTAAAAAATCAAAGAAAATCACTGTAATACTTGTTGCGGCAGTTATCACAGCAGTATCCTGTGTAAGCGTATATGCAGGTGTAAAAATCTATAATATGTACACCGAAAAGCAGGGCAAATATGCAGAAACTATGGTACTCCAAAAAAATGACAGCACATTATCCCTTGACAAAAAGGCTGATGCAAAGCGTCCCGAGTATGTAAAGCTGGACTTTAAGTATCTTCCAAAGGATTTAGAAGTACTTGAAAATACCCACAATTCAAAGTACTATTTCAAGGATACATATGCAATGGGCGGTATGTCGCTGTTTCTTTATGATGTGTCCGACTCTGACACTATAAAGGCTGATAACACTGATGTAATTGACAGTGAGCTTACAACAATCAATGGCAGTGATGTACTGTATCTACAAAAGAAGCTCTACTACGAATATAGCGACAGCTCACCGGGATTTGACAAATACTTTTATATGTATTTTAAGGATTACGACTGTATGCTTTTTGGCTTTATAGGCACTGATATTTCCAAAGATGAGCTATACAAAATCCTTGAGGGTGCAACTCTATCAGAGGGTACAAAGGATAATTACTTTGATTGCGATAAGTGGACAGTAGGTGACTCCTCTGATGATGACCTTATTGAGGCTAACAATAATGAAGTTCCCGCTTACAGCGAAAATCTGGATAACTTCTACAACATAGGTGATAGTATTCCTGTAACAAAAGAATCCTCGATTACAATGACAGTAAACAGCGTTGATATTTCTGACGATATGAGTATGATGCCCCAAAGCTTTAGAGAAAAGTACCTTGATAAATCCGGCAAGCTAAAGCCGCTTGAGGTTAAGTGCTACGGTGGCGGTGACGGTATTAATTCGCTATCTGAAGTTCAGGAGATTAAAAAGTTTGACCTAAAGTATGTTTACGAAACAGCAACCTTTAAAAATAATACCGATAAGGATAGAAACGATTTCGGCATTTATCATTATCTGGTAAGAAAAAACGGACAATATCCGGTAGAGCAAATTGATAATCTGCAAAATAAGTACGAAAATGTCAGCTATGATAGGAATAGTGACTATAACCTTACAGAGTGGATTTATGATGACTTTTTAAGAGAAAACACAAACAATCCAAACTACATAAATATTCCTGCAAATGGCGAAGTGACAATTCACATTGG
>JBJEOZ010000306.1:0-2549 GCA_051880975.1 Ruminococcus sp. | reverse complement strand
TAATCTGATAATTTGTGGAGTAGTTGCCGCTTCGCCCGGTACTCTTTCCGAAAGTGTTGGTATCAATGGTTTCCTTTCCGAGAAGCTCGGACACATATTTGTGGGTGCTTTGCTCGTTGCCGCCGAGATACAGAAACTCGTCGCAGTTGCCGACAATCGACTCCCACTGCTTTTCAAACAAGGCTTTTAACTGAGCCAAGTTCTGCAAGATGATACTTACCGAAACGCCACGAGAACGCATAACCGACAGTATTTTGTCAAAGTCATCGGGCAGGCTCACATTCGCAAACTCGTCCATCAGGAAATGAACGGGAACGGGAAGCGAGCCGCCGTGAATATGGTCGGCAGCATAAAACAACTGCTGAAAAAGCTGTGTGTACAGGATAGATACCAAGAAGTTAAAGCTGGAATCGTTGTCCGGTATCAAAGCAAACAGAGCGACCTTTTTCTCTCCGAGTGACGGAAGGTCAAGCTCGTCTGTGGTGGTTAAAGAAGCAAGACTTTCAAGGTTGAACTTTTCCAGTCTTGCCGCAAGGGTTATCTGTATGGACTTTAAGGTTTTCGCCGCACCTGAATGATAGGAACGGTAATACTTCAAAGCGATGTGGTCGGGATTTGACATCTCCAATTCCGCAAACAGTTCATCAAGGGGAGAAGGTCGTGTGTCCTCCTCGTCCTCAATCGAACCCGCTCTGAGCATTTCCATTACCATTGCAAAGTTTTGTTCTTCCTCCGGTGCTTCATAGTGCAAATAGAACACCAAAGCAAGCAACAGCATTGAAGCCGAGGTGTCCCAAAAGGGGTCTTGTGCCTGACTGCCTTTCGGAGTGGTACTCTTAAAAAGGTTCGTCACGAGCTTTTGCACATCGTTATCATTCTGCAAATAAACAAAAGGGTTATAGCAATGGCTTTTCTCCATTGAAATCAAATCGAGAACACGAACTTCATAGCCTTTGCTTTCAAGCAGCTTTCCGGTGTCTCTGAGTATTTCGCCCTTTGGGTCAAGAATGACAAATGATGTGTTGCATTGCATAAGATTCGGCTTACAGTAAAACCTTGTCTTACCGGCTCCCGAACCGCCGCACACAAGTGTGTTTAAGTTTCTTCGGTGCTTCTTCGCATTGAGTCCGATACAGACATTTTGCGTCATCAGCTTGTTTGCAGAAGCCGGAGACTGTCTGTATTTTTTATTTACGGCTCTTGCGTTGCCCCATTTCGCAGAGCCGTGTTCTTCACGCCTTCGGTAATTCTTCTGTGTTGAGAAGTAAATCCCGATACCCATTGCATAGCAGAGAAGCAAAACGAGGACAGTTTTTAGGCTGTCCTCGCATAGCTCAATATGAAATGGGTTGTTGAACGCTGTTAATAGGCTTGGCAGTATTTCCGGCAATCCTCCTTTTACAGAAGGTGCAATCAGAAGTGCCAGCCATACGACCGGGATAATACCGATGACGGAAAGAATAATAGCAGACTGCCTTTCGTTATCTCGATTCACAGGAGCGTTCCTTTTCGATAACTCTGAACTTTTTCTTTGGGGCAGTTCCGACCTTGATGATAAGGTCGTCCACCGCATCGGTAGATTTACCCTCGTTCATCAAATCTGTTTTCTCATCGTTGAGAGAACGGATTATAATGCCGTGTTCATAATCGTCCAATGCGATATGATACATTTCTTCCTTCGCCATAGTCTCACCTTATCTTTCGTAGTCTTTGCTTCGTTCCTGCTTTTTCTTGTAAAGCTCATCGGAAACACGGGAGTGAATATCCGCCATTGCATTTCTCGTCTTGGAAAGCTCATAGCGAATGTCCTTCGGCTCTTTGCCGGAGAGCTTCTCAGGAATACGGTTGATAGCAAAATTCTGTGTATCGACGCCGTACTTTTTGCAAAGCATATAGCCGATACATACCGCCTGAAAGCCCATATCCGCTCTGCTGTAACTGTCGCTGTTGATAGAGAGCTGTGCGTGGCCAAGTTCCTGTGCTACGCACTGAGCAACTGCTACGCTGTCTCCCACATCACGCTTTACATACAAGGTCTGCTCCTCGTTGTTGTAAAACGCCGCCATATTGGGATACGGAAGCTCATTTGTGGCTTCCACTTCAACCGGTGAAGAATCCAGCATAACAGTAATGAGAGCTTTCGGGTCTCGGTTGACAGTCGGTGCAGGCGGTCTCTTGCCGTTGGTCTGCGAAACATCAAAGACCTTTTTCACATTGTAGGAAATGCCGGTCGTACCGTCTCTCTTGGCATACTCGACAGGTTCAAGAATGGAAATGCTTTTCGCACCTTTCTGAATTTTCACATTGTCCTTGCTCCAGTCGTCAAAATTTTTGAGCTGGCTTGCTTCGGGAATCTGCTTGAAAATCAGAAGTGCGTTGACCGCAGAGTATCGGTCAAGACGGCTCTGCGTATCAAGGAACGCTTTGAACTTCTCCGGGTCGGAAACAATCGCCTTTGCCGTGTCGTCCGCCATCTGATATACGGCTTCCTTTTCAGCCTTCATCTTATCGGCATATTCCTCTTTGGAAAGACGGCTTCTCTGCTGTCC
>JBJEOZ010000305.1:0-12438 GCA_051880975.1 Ruminococcus sp. | reverse complement strand
CACCTTTTTTATCTTTCTTTGTATATATTACATGCTGATTGCTGTTACCACCTAATATACCCTCAACATTTTTTACAAGAACCTTTTGCTTGTTGTTAGTATCCATTTGTACAAGGTTATTTGAAGTGTTAAGGTAATACATATACTTATTGGTTACATATGGATTTTTGGTGGGATATTTAACAGAATTTCGCTTTTTGAATGTGCTGACTTTTTGGGTGTCAAGGTCATATACGCTGTTGGCATAGTAGATTTTTCCGTTAAAAAGCTTTTCGTAATAGTCACTCTTTGCAGAATATATTTTTTTAATTTTTCCGCCTACAACTGCACGACCACCGTAGAGCAAGATAGTATCTCCATATCCCCCTAAAATTTTATCGTCATTAAAATTCTTTTCGGCAATTTTCTTTTTGTTTGTACCGTCTAAATTTACTGAGAAAAGTCCGCTATATTTAGAATTGGCACAGTCAGCATCAACAAGGCTGTAATATACTGTTTTGCCTCTTATGTAAAAGGAGTATTGAGGAGCATCAAACTTGGCATTTTCAAGAATTTTAGTTTTGCCATCGGGAGTCTTAGCAATCAATCTTGTACTCCATTCATTCATAGTTCTATTTTCTTTTACATATACTTTTCCGTTAGGATTATTATACACATTGCTAGACGCCAGATAAGTTGTTTCTTTCGGCTTTGAGCTTTTTGTGGTTGTTGCAGAAACAGGCACTACACAAAAAGCAGATAGAATAATTATAAAAGTTAACAATAAAGATAATATCTTTTTCATAAAGATGCCTCCTCTTGACAATTAGCTAATATTTTTTGATACTATTGATTTAATGGGTATGTTCCACCGGACTCTCCTCTTTTCATAATTATTTTAACGCCTTTCACTATATACAACAAGGGAAAATCAAAAAATGGGACAAGAATTAAAAAATTTTTTTATTTTCTATAAAATTTCAGTTTTGGCACTTCCTAAAATATAAAATAAAAGGGTGATATGTATTCAAAAGAATATGTATCACCCTTAAATTATTTATTTTGTTTTTTTAGTAAATCAAACCTTTTCGCAAACTGCGTTGATGCCTACGGGGAGGTCTTCCTCGGCGGCTGAGATAAGGAATGTAATCTTTGTTTCTGTGTCGTCGGCAAGGGTTGATACCTTCTTAACGAAAGCCTCAAGTCCGTCAATGCCCTCGGGACAAATCTTGAATGTACCGTCAACAAGGATGTCGGTTACATCGTAGTTGCCTGCACAGATACCGCTTAAAAAGCCGAATAGCATTTCGTATCCGCTTACATTATAGTGGTCGGTGTCGATAAGTCTTGCCTTGTGAGTTACATCATATGTAAGCTTTGAGCCTTTCTCAACAACAACTACATTGCCACTGGAGGCTGCAACAGCCTCGTTAGCGATTTGGATTAATTTTTTTGTTTTTCCGGAACCTTTTTTACCTGTTAGTAAAGTTACCATTTTGTCGTCCTCCTTTAAGGATTTTATTTTAGTTAGGTATTAGTTAAGTCTTGCTTCCAGTTCAGCCTTGCGGTCTTCGTAACCCGGCTTACCAAGGAGAGCAAACATATTCTTTTTGTATGATTCTACGCCCGGTTGGTTAAATGGATTAACTCCAAGGAGATAACCGCTGATTGCACAAGCCTTTTCAAAGAAATAGATGAGGTAACCAAGCTCAGTTTCTGTCATAGCCTCAACATCAAGAACCATATTTGGTACTCCGCCGTCGTTGTGAGCCAAAACTGTACCCTGGAATGCCTTTTTGTTAACAAAGTCCATTGTCTTGCCTGAAAGGAAGTTAAGACCGTCAACGTTTTCAGGGTCGGTACCAAGTGTGATTTCCCTTTGAACCTTGCCAAACTGAACAACAGTTTCAAACAATGTGCGTCTGCCCTCTTGGATATACTGTCCCATTGAGTGAAGGTCTGTGGAGAATACAACAGATGCTGGGAAAATGCCCTTGTTGTCCTTGCCTTCACTTTCGCCAAACAGCTGTTTGAACCATTCGTTCATCATTGTGAATGCAGGCTCGTAAGCAACAAGAAGTTCTGTCTGATAGCCCTTGCGATAGAGAATATTTCTGATTGCGGCATACTTGTAGCAATCATTTGTATAGAGGTCGTCGTTGTCAAAGTCCTTTTGAGCCTGTGCAGCACCTGACATAAGAGCGTCAAGATCGCAACCTGCTACTGCGATTGGCAAAAGACCAACTGCTGTGAGAACAGAAAATCTACCGCCAACATCATCGGGAACAACGAATGTTTCGTAGCCCTCTTTTGTTGCAAGCTCCTTAAGAGTACCCTTAGCCTTGTCGGTTGTGCAGAAGATTCTCTCCTTTGCACCCTCCTTGCCGTACTTTTTCTCAAGCATTTCACGAAGAACTCTGAAAGCTATAGCCGGCTCTGTTGTTGTGCCTGACTTGGAAATCATATTGATAGAAACATCCTTGCCCTCGCACATTTCAACAAGCTCGGAAAGAGCGTTACTGCTGATGGAATTACCTGTAAAGAAAATTTGCGGTGTATCCTTGCACAGCATATTGTAGTTAGGGGACTTTAAAAATTCAATAGCCGCCCTTGCTCCCAAGTAGGAACCGCCGATTCCGATAACGATAAATACATCGGAATTTTTCTTAACCTTTTCTGCTGCCTTTTTAATACGGTCAAATTCTTCTTTGTCATAGTCGGTAGGTAATGTTAGCCATCCGATAAAGTCGTTGCCAAGACATTCTCCTGTGTGAAGTGCATTGTGGGCAAGCTTTACCTGTGGTGCCATTGCCTCATACTCGTGTTCGCTGACAAAACCATTTAAATATTTGTCAATTAGCTTAGTCGCCATTTCTTTGTTCCTCCTTATAATTCCATTATAGAATTATACAACCTATAATTTTATGGATTGGCACTATTATACTATATTTTGTGTTTTTTTGCAACAGATAACTAACAGTTTGCCTAAATAAATATTAATTATTTATAAAGAAATAAGTTGGCTGAGTAAATACCTGAAGGAATTGCCGAAACTGCACTCCTCTACTGACTTTTTGCACCTAATATCTGTCTTTTGAACCACCTTATTATTTATGCTGTATGTTATCTCCCCGATTTTTTTATCCTTTTCCACAGGTGCGTCAATTTTTTTGGGCAAATCCACCTTAACAATGATTTCGCTGTCACTACCCTTTGAAACAAGGACGGATTTCGGAGGATTTGAGTAAACCTCTACCTCACTTTCCATTCCCTTGTTCACCTTTACCTTGGGAAGTTTTTTCTCTTTGGGAATTATAACTGAATAATTGTTGAAACCGTAGTCAAGGAGAGTTGCGGCATCCTTAAATCGGGATGTTCCGCTTTCACTGCCCAAGACAACAGCAATTAGTGAAAGACCGTCCCTTTTTGCAGTTGCGGAGATACAACTACCTGCATCATCTGTTGTGCCTGTTTTCAGTCCTGTTATTCCGTTGTAGGACTTTAACAGTTTGTTTGTATTTACTATTTGTGTTTTACCGTCACGCAAAAAATCAAGCCAAATAGATGTGTAGTCAAAGACCTTTGTGTGCTTTATCAGCTCCGCTGACATTAGTGCTACATCATAGGCAGAGGAAAGATGCCCCTCCTCGTCAAGACCGTTGCAGTTTTTAAATACGGTGTCCTTCATACCAAGCTCCTTGGCTCGGTTGTTCATTCGCTTGACAAAAGCCTCCTCGCTCCCCTCTGTGTATTCCGCAAGGGCAACAGCCGCATCATTGGCAGAGGCAACAAGGGTTGCTTTGAGCATATCGTCAAGTGACATCTGCTCACCCTCCTCCAGCCAAATATCGGAGCCACCCATTGAGGCGGCGTGAGCGCTGGCGGTTACGGTATCGGTAAGGCTGATTTTGCCCTTTTCGATGTCCTCCATAATCAGCAGGACTGTCATAACCTTTGTTATGGATGCAACGGAACGCTGTTCGTGACTATTTTTCTCGTAGAGAATATTAAAGTTTTCGCTATCCACAAGTATGGCACTTGGGGCTGTTAAATCACTGTCGGTTACTGCACCTACACTCATTGGAAGTGACAACAGCAGAATAACAACAGCCAACAGTATTGATATATTTTTCTTTACATACATTTTAACACCTCTTTCACAGTAGAATATATGTGTAAAAATGATGAATATGATACTGTTTTACTGTGGTTTAGTCCTTTGGTGTAATGGAATTTAGATTGTGTTGGGCAGGGTTGTCAATCAACTCCCCTTTGTAGGTAAACCTTGAACCGTGACAGGGGCAGTCCCAAGTTTTTTCGTCACCGTTCCATTCCAGCTGACAGCCAAGGTGAGTACACCTCACATCAACAACAAAAATATTGCCATCCTCGTCCTTATACACCCCAACCTTTTCTCCGCTATACTCCACAATTTTTCCCTCTCCTGTGGGAATATCCTCAATGCTGTCCTTTGGGGATTTAAACACTTCCTTTGAAATTCCGGTAACCGCTTTCCCCACCATTCTACACAGATTATCGGCAGATGAGGGATGAAAACGCTGGGGAGAAAACAGGCTCTTGTATCCGCTTTTTCGGTTGTTTATAAGGTCGTCAATAATCATTGCAGAAACCATTGAAAGGGACATTCCCCACTTTCCAAAGCCTGTGGCTACATACCAGTTTGGTGTTGTAACGCAGTACTTACCAATAAAGGGCAGTGAATCAATGGACATAGTGTCCTGTGCAGACCAATGGGCAACCTCTGAACTGTGGGGGAAAATCTGTGCCACACTTTGCCTTAGGCGACTGTATTTATCTCCATTTGGGTTATCCCCTGTGATATGCCCCTCACCTACAACTATTGTGAAATCCTTGTAATTTCTAAAGGATAGGCCTCCTTTGTCGGCGGGATAGTACATACCGTCAAGTGTTTTTCCTCCCCTTATCGCAAGACAATAGGAGCGTGACTGGAGCAATCTTGGGAAGTACATTCCCCTTGTGTTGACAATGGGATAATGGGTTGCAAAAACTATTGCGTCTGCCTTTACAGAGCCTTTTTCCGTAATTACTAAATCGGACTTAACCTCAACCACAGGTGAATTTTCGTATATTTTCAGCCCGGTGGCAAGTTGAGAAATGAACATAACCGGGTTAAACTGTGCTTGATTTCTAAACACCAAAGCCTGTTTTACCTTAAAGGGCAGATGGGTGCTGTCGGTTAGGTAGCAGTCAATTCCACATTCCTTGGCGGAATGGAATTCCTCCATAATGGGATTATTTTCTTCTAAAGAATAAACATAGGCAGGTAAACGGACAAAATCGCACTTGATATTTTGACGGTTTATAAGGCTCTCGTATTCCTCCACAGCTCTGCGGTTTATCTCGGCATACTGAGTTGCTTTATCCTTGCCGATAGTACTTATTAGGCGGTTATAGATTAGTCCATGCTGATATGTGATTTTTGCTGTAGTGTTACTGCTTTGTCCTGATGCTATTGTCTTTGCCTCAACCACAACTACATTTAGTCCCGAATCCTTAAGCCTGTTTGCAATTAAAAGCCCTGCAATACCTCCCCCGATTACGCACACATCGGCAGAAATATTTGAAGCAAGACTTTTTCGTGGGGAAATTATTGCACAATCGTTCCAAATTGATTTTGAGTTCATATTATCACCGTTTTTATTTTTTCCCGAAATGATTATTGTATTCACAGACAAAAGGAAACAGCGCACAGAAAAACTGTACGCTGAACGGCGGAAGTTCCGCCTGAAATTATGGAATGTAGTGTGGTACTATTCGTATAGGTTTGTTGAGAGGTATCTTTCGCCACCGTCAGGGAAAACAACAACAATATTTTTGCCCTTGTTTTCAGGACGGTTAGCAAGCACCTTACTTGCCCAAAGGGCTGCACCTGCGGATATACCGATTAAGAATCCTTCCTCTTTTGCTGCGTTCCTTGCTGTGAGGATAGCCTCCTCATTTGGAACGGCAATGATTTCGTCATAAATTTCTCTGTCAAGGGTGTCAGGAACAAAGTTTGCTCCTATTCCCTGAATTTTGTGAGGTCCAGCCTGACCCTTTGAAAGCAGTGGTGATGCCTCAGGCTCAACAGCAACAACCTTAATGTCAGGATTTTGCTCCTTAAGATACTTGCCTACACCGGAAAGTGTTCCCCCTGTTCCAACACCGGCAACGAAAATGTCAACCTTGCCCTCTGTGTCCTTCCAAATTTCGGGGCCGGTTGTTTCGTAGTGCATCTTTGGGTTAACAGGGTTTGTAAACTGACCTGCGATAATGCTGTTTGGAATTTCCTTTGCAAGTTCCTCTGCCTTGTCAGTTGCACCCTTCATACCCTTACTGCCCTCTGTGAGAACAAGCTCTGCACCGTAGGCTTTGATAAGAAGTTTTCTTTCGTTTGACATTGTTTCAGGCATTACGATAATAGCCTTGTAGCCCTTTGCTGTTGCTACTGAAGAAATACCAATGCCTGTGTTACCGCTGGTTGGTTCAATGATAACAGAGTCCTTTTTAAGGCGACCTGTTTTTTCTGCGTCCTCAATAATAGCCTTGGCTACCCGGTCCTTTACACTTCCGGCAGGATTGAAAAATTCCAGCTTTGCAAGAATTTTTGCCGGTATATTTTCCTGCTCTTCAATATGTGAAAGTTCAACTATGGGTGTGTTGCCTACTAATTCAATGATAGATTTTTTAATGCTCATTTTTCTCTCTCCTTACTTAATAGCCTTGAAGCCGTTTTCAAGGTCTGCAATAATATCGTCAATATGCTCTGTGCCTATTGAAAGTCTGATTGTGTTTTTCTTGATGCCAACATTTGCAAGCTCCTCTTCGTTAAGCTGTGCGTGGGTTGTGCTGGCAGGGTGGATAACAAGGGATTTTACATCTGCAACATTTGCCAGAAGTGAAAACAGCTTTAGATTGTCAATAAAGTCCTTTGTCTGCTGTTCTGTACCCTTAATTTCAAAAGTGAAGATTGAACCGCCACCGTTAGGGAAGTACTTATTGTACAGTTTTTTCTGCTCCTCGTCATCTGTAACTGATGGGTGATGTACCTTTTCTACAAGTGGGTGATTGTTGAGATACTGAACTACCTTGAGGGCATTTTCAACATGTCTTTCAACTCTTAGAGAAAGTGTTTCAAGTCCTTGCAAGAAGAAAAATGCGTGGAATGGTGAAAGTGTTGCACCTGTATCTCTAAGGAGAATTGCTCTGATTTTTGTAACGAATGCGGCAGGGCCCACAGCCTTTGTAAAGCTTACACCGTGGTAGCTTGGGTTTGGCTCAACAAGTGACGGGAACTTGCCGGATGCCTCCCAGTCGAACTTTCCGCTGTCAACGATTACACCGCCGATTGTTGTACCGTGACCGCCGATAAACTTTGTTGCGGAATGTACAACAATGTCGGCACCGTACTCGATAGGTCTTACAAGGTAAGGTGTGGCAAAGGTGCTGTCAATTACAAGGGGTATCTTGTTTTCGTGGGCAATCTTTGCAATGGACTCAATGTCAACTACATCTGAATTTGGGTTGCCCAAGGTTTCAATGAACACAGCCTTTGTATTTTCCTTAATTGCTCCTCTGATTTCGTCAAAGTTGAATGGGTCAACAAATGTTGTGGAAATTCCGTATTCAGGAAGTGTATGCTCCAGCAGGTTATATGTACCGCCGTAAATGTTTTTTGCGGCTACAATGTGGTCACCGTTTTGAGCAAGATTTTGAATTGTGTAGCTGATTGCCGCTGCACCTGAGGCTACTGCTAATGCTGCAACACCGCCCTCAAGGGCTGCAATTCTCTTTTCAAAAATATCCTGAGTTGGGTTTGTAAGTCTGCCGTAGATGTTACCTGCGTCTGCAAGACCAAACCTTGCTGCTGCGTGGTCACAGTTGTGGAAAACATATGAAGATGTTTGATAAATCGGAACAGCTCTTGCATCTGTAACAGGGTCTGCACTTTCCTGCCCTACGTGAAGTTGTAAAGTTTCGAATTTATAATTATTGTTTGACATATTGGTTACTCCTTTTGAAAATGTGTTTTTATTTTTTGTCTGTTTGATTTTTGCAGTCTTTTAATTTTTCTGCTTAAATTAGGTGAAAAATCAACAGCAACACATTCGTCCTTTCAGAAAGTTAATTCTGCCGAAATAGTCAAATTTGATGCTCATAATAGTACCTCTTTTCTTAATTACACTTTTCCTATCTGTTTAGTGTGATTTGAATATAACACATATTTTTCCGGTTGTCAAGGGTATTTTTAATATTTTTTTGTTTTCCTAATACAACGGAGAGGCTTTTGTAAGGAAAAAGGGCTAAAAAAAATCGGGCAGTCCTTTCGGACTGCCCGTTTACAGTTAAGTATTAAATTAAATACAATAGAAATCTCCGTTTGAGTCGTTTCCCATTGTGGCCAGGTCGGCTATTGTGAAATTATCCACATATTCAGTTACCGCCTTGTAAAGCCCCTCCCAAAAAGGCAGGGTTTGACAGGTAGACGCTCTATCGCAAGTCACCACTTCACCCTCAAGGCAAGGAATCGGTGCTAAAGGTCCCTCAATGTACCTAAGCACATCACCTACAACAATGTTTTCCGCAGATTGAGAAAGCTTGTACCCGCCGGAATGGCCACGCAGACTTTGGAGAAAACCGCCCTTGTTTAACATTCCAACAATGGTTTCCATATACTTTATGGATATTTTTTGCCTTTCGGAAATTTCTTTTATAGAAATAAATTTATCCTTTGAATTGATTGCAAGGTCAACAAGAATACGCAGTGCGTAACGACCTTTTGTTGATACTTTCATTTTATCCCTCTTTTCCTATTTTACAGATAGGAATAATATATTGTTTACATATTAACAGATAATGAAAGAAAAATCAAGCCTTAATTATTTTATTGTTGCAAATTTTTACCGAACTCCCCACATCAATGCCCTCTTTGTACAGCATTTCATCCTCTGCCTTAAGGGTTATCCGTTCTCCGTTCTGTGAAATTAAAACTACATCGTCCTTAAGGATTTCACCGTCAGGTAGTCCCTCGCACCCAAAATCAGGCTCTATGATGTCAACAACCTTGTAAAGCATAATTCACCTTAACATAGCTTTAGGAGCTTTTCGATTTGCGTCTTTGGCTGAAAGCCTACAACCGAGCCGATTATCTCCCTGTCCTTAATCACAACAATGGTTGGAATACTTGAAATATTAAAGGCATCCGCAAGCTTTGGCTCTTCGTCAACATTTACCTTGAACACCTTAACATCAGGGTTTTCTTCTGCAAGCTCCTTGACAACAGGCGCCATCATTTTGCAAGGTCCGCACCAGTCTGCCCAAAAGTCAATTACAACCTTTTTGTCGGTTTCCATAACCTCTTTGTGATACATTTCTTCAGTTAATTTCATAACAGCCATAGCTACTTCTCCTTATAATACAACATACAATGGCAGTAGCCCTCAAAATCGGGGTCTGCAATTTGTTCTTTAAATTCCTTGCACATACACTTATTTTCGGGAGTTCTTTCTCTGCGACAAGGGCAGTAGCCACCTGTCTTTTCCAGTCCCTTTTTTATTGAGTCAACAAATTCTTTATTCTTATTATATCTTATCTTCATAATTATTCAGCACACTTTGCAAATGGTAATGTATTGTCCAGCTTTAGGAAAACATCCTTGTAGGTGTTATACACCTGTTTGTAGTCAGGGAGATAATCCTTGATTTCCTCACTGCTAAAGGGGATAATCTTATGCCCTCTCCAGGTGTTTTGGTCATAATAGCAGTACAAAAGCTGGTTGTCCAAGTCCTCAAAGGTAATCTTTGTTTCTCCGTTTTTAACAGTCTTTTTAACTGTCATTGTGGCGAGAATACTTGTTACCTTATTGTAGTTTTCGTCCTGATACTGTGAGCAAAGAAGATTGCCCATTGAGTAGTAAACAAGTGTATCGCCGATATACCTTGCAGGCTCAATAACGTGAGGATGTGTGCCTATTACAAGGTTAACACCGTTGTCAGCCAAAAACTGTGCCATATCGTCCTGATATTTTGATTCATCAGGCATATATTCAACACCTGCGTGCATACAGACAATTAGGAAATCCACCTTGTCACGGACAGCGTCAATATCTTTCTTTACCTGCTTTTTATACTCCTGATACGCTGTGTCCTTTTCCGGGTCGTTTATATCAAGGTCGGTAGGCCATACATTAATGAGATAATCCTTACCCTCGGGGCATGGAATTCCGTTGGTACTATAAGTATAATCAAGCATACTGTACTTTATTCCGTTACATTCAAGTACATTTACAGCATCCCTTGACTCCTGACTGTCAAAGGTGCCTGTCATAAATACGCCATTTTGCTTTTTCCAATATTCACAGGAATTTAAAATTCCCTCTTCGCCACCGTCCAAGGAATGGTTTGTTGCTGTGGAAACAAGGTTGTAGCCAAGGTCAACCATAGCGTCCCCTGCCTCCTGTGGACTGATAAACAGAGGATAGTCGGAAAGTCCCATCTCTGTACCGCCTAAAATGGTTTCCTGATTATAGTAGTTAACATCACATTTTTCGGTGAACTGACGGAGATTTTCTACCATTGGCTTAAAGTCATATCCGTTGCCGTTGGCGTTTTCGTTAGCACCCTTGTAGATAGAGCTGTAAATGATGTAGTCGCCTGCAATGGACATCTTGAATGTGCTTTCGCTGTCCTTAACAGTAGGTTTGGTGGTTGCTTGAGTCTGCCCTGTTTGTGTGCTTTCGTCAGAGCAACCCTTTGTACAGGAAGTTATGCCTACAATTATTAAAACAATGAGCACAACAGCAATTCCCAAAGCAACAAATGGTATCATAGAATACTGTCTTTTTCTTCTTGGTCTGTCAGAATGTTTCCTCTCCTCCATCATAAACCTCCTGTTCTAAATAAACACATTACTTTTTCTTTTGAATGTTATAATTAATCCTTGTGAGCATTTTGTGTGGAACAAATCTCATAAGGAAGTTTGCACATTTCATTGTAAATGAGGGCATAATAATCATCTTGTTTTTAAAAGCCTTGTCAATGCAGTACCTTGAGGCATAGCAACAGTCAATGCCCTTTATTGCAAAGCGTACACCGGCAACATTATTAAAATCGGTCTTAACAGGTCCGGGGCAAAAACAGCTGACGTGAACGTTTGACTTTTTCCGCCTAAGCTCCTCGTAAATTGCCTGTGTAAGGCGGACTACATAATTTTTTGAGGCGTAGTATGACGCCATAAGAGGACCGGCTAAAAATCCGGCAGATGACGCAACATTGATAATCCTGCCCTTGTCCTCACTAAGGAACTTTTGCAAAAACAGCTTTGTAAGAATATGCACCGCTGTAACATTTGTGTTGATAAGCTCAATTTCCCTGTCAAGGTCAACCTCTGCAAATTCGCCGAAGATGCCGAAACCGGCATTGTTAATCAGCAAATCAATTTTTTGGTCTTTCACCTTTGCAAAAAGATTTTTGGCATTTTCGGGGGTTGACAAATCAGCTGAAATAATAGTTACCTTTACGTTCTTTGGCAGGGAATTTTCAACAGACTTTAGCCTGTCTGCCCTCCTTGCAACAAGGATTAAATCCCAGCCCATACCGGCAAGGTACTTTGCCATTTCTTCACCCATTCCCGAGCTTGCACCGGTTATGAGAGCCTGCATATAATCACCTATTTTTCTTATTTAGAATTTTTATTCGACAGAGCTATTCTGCTTTGTTTCTTCATTATCCTTCACTTCTTCGGTATTTTCCAAAAGGTCCTTGGTGTAGGTTCTCCACTTGGTAACCTTTTTACCGCCGATTGTATGCTTGTAGAAATGCTGTGCCTCCTTGTTCCATTCAAGGCATTCCCACTTTAGCTTAATACAGTCGTGCACCCTTGCAACCTTTTCACAGGCGTCAAAAAGCTTTGTGCCGATGCCCTGTCCTCGGTAGGCACTGCGGATATAAATATCCTCAACATACATAACCTTTTTCATTGGGAATGTTGCAATTTGGAAGTAGTATGCACAAAATCCAACGATTTCACCGTCAATTTCAGCCTTTAGGATATGTAGCAGTTTTTCATCAAAAACCATCTTTTTAATTTCGTCAGCAGACGCTGTGTGATAGTCCTCAAGTCTTTCATAAACAGCAAAATGCTTGTAAAGTCGGTAGATAAGCTCAAGGTCTTTTTCTTCGATATAGCTAATTTTAATTTTTCCCATTTTTATTCTCCTTGAAATACGAAATAATAGTTAACTCCATTCTTTGGGAACTTGGAACATATTCGCACCTTGGCATAGTAATACATTCTACGGTCATTATAACATCTTAGCAATGGGAAAACAACATATAATTTTACTTTTGTAATATTAAAGCAAAAAGCACCCTCGTGGGGTGCTGCAGCTTGTCGAAAAAGTCCAGCAAAAGCTGGGCTTTTCGCCGTTTTTGTGGTATA
>JBJEOZ010000304.1:0-2566 GCA_051880975.1 Ruminococcus sp. | reverse complement strand
AGGTACAATTCCGATACGGTCAACACCAAGAAACCGGTCTGCCATTGCTCTGCCGTCACGAATTGTAACCGGATAACCAGCCCGATATATTGACAAATAAAAATGAGCAGCCTCAACCGACCTGTTCCATGCGTTACCTGCTGTATAAAAATAATATCCTTTTTCATCCCTCATCACATAAAGGTCAACATGAGTAGAATTTCCTCCCCGGCATACTTCCCACGGATGTCCTCCGGAACGCATACGATCATTGTACCATGTTTCAAATGCATCCGGACTGTTTTCATCAATGCCACACAAGCCTTCATCTCGCCCATCGGCATGTTTCAAATACTGCTCCTTTGGAGACAATTCGCATCCCTGATAGTGATTTGCTTCATATCCCAATGCACAACAACGAAAGAACAATCCTGATGTCATTGCTTCCAGCCTGCCATTTGGCTCAGGCATTTCTTTTACTCCATCCATAAGTCTGATAAATTCATCATAATCAGATTTTGAAAAGTCTTTCAGATAATTTTCTTTAACCTCCGGGAACGCCCTCCAGTAATCATTTCTGATAATTGTACCAGTCCGGTTTTCCGGTGTTAAATGGTTCTTTACATACTCATTGTATGTGCCTTCCTGCATCTGATTAATGCAACACTTTACTGATGCTGTCAGCCATTCCACGAATGGATTGACTGCATCCCCCAATCGGTCATATTGTTCTTCCATCAAAAACGGATTCACCTCAAGCACCATTCGGTTTTTGAGAAATACCGCCATATATCCATCGTTTTCTACCGTCACAAGATGATACCAGTACACATCATCGGGGTATTCCTCTTTCCACCACCTTTCAAACTCCTCATAATTTTCAACATCTCCATATTCTTTTGCTGTCTCATAATCTCCAAAGTCAGCTATTGTTCCTTTGGGTACTTCAAGCCAAAGTTCCCTGCGTTCATTATCACCGCAGGATTTAATTTTTTTCAACTCTGCAAACAGTTCTTTCATAATCTTTATGGTATCTTCATTTACTATGGAAGAATTTCGGTACAGAGTATGTATATAAGTATCTACTGACGGGGCAGCCAGCTGACTGCCCATTTTGCTGATTCTATTTACTGTATTTCCCATCAAAGCATCTCCTTCCTATGCGTCGAACATTTTTGAAATAAAATCCTCCGTATTCCAGACTATTTCTATTTCATCCTCACTATAAATCTTTATTTCACAGATAAGTTTATCAAGTATATCTCTGTCAAATATTTCAAGGTGCTTCAAAATACTAAGCTCCTCTTTCATATCTGAACATTCATTTTGTGCAAGAAGATTCGCCTCACTTCTTTTTTCTTCAAGGCTTTTCTGTAACAAATCTATTTTTTCTTTTAGGACTTTGTTTTTTTCTGCCATAATTTCTCTTGTCATCTTGCCCTTTGTATATTCATCATATACTGTAAATTTCTGTTTTAACAATCTATCAATGGATGTTTCAAGAGCTTTCACTTCACTCTCGATACCTTCCTTTGCACCTTTCCCATTTGCCATATCCAGCTTGTCAAGCGATGCTGCTGCGTTCAGACGCAATGCCTGCAATACATGTTCCTCAACATAATCAATATCAAGTCTGATATGCTTATTACTACAGTAATACTTCTTGCCGTTTTTTGTCATTCCTTTCCCACATATGCCACATCTTACAAGACTTGGTTTCCATCTCCTGCTCCCTTTTTTCTGGTATTCCCTTCTTCCCAGCATTTCATGAGCCTTATCAAAAAGTTCCTGCGTAATAATTGGTTCGTGACAATTATCAACAACAATCCAGTCCTTTTCATCATTTAACACGGTTTTATGACCAGTGTCAATGTTATATGAGGTTTTATTATTAATTACCTTCCCAAGATACGTTTCATTATAGAGAATGTTCATGACCGATGTTG
This sequence comes from Ruminococcus sp., assembly GCA_051880975.1. Lineage (GTDB taxonomy): Bacteria > Bacillota > Clostridia > Oscillospirales > Acutalibacteraceae > Ruminococcoides. Next base: position 641 of record JBJEOZ010000304.1, on the reverse strand, counting down.
CCGACCACCTTCTCTGCCCCACATCCCTGCTGTGACTTCTTTTAACTTTAATTCTGTCATAATATTCAAGAATACTGTCATATCCCATTTCATTCAGTTTCGAGGCTATTTCCGTGTATTTTTTACCGTCTGCTGCCATTTCAAATATCAGCTTTACAACGGGAGCTGCAATCGGATCAGGCTCAAGCACATACTTATCTTCCTTTGATTTCTGATATCCGAATGGCGCATAGGAAGCATAGTATTTTCCCTGCTTTGCAAGAACAAGTTTTGCAGAACGCACCTTTTTTGATGCGTCCCTGCAATACATGGCATTGACTATGTTCTTAAGTGCCACACTCAGTCCACCGGTTGCTCCACTACTCTCTTTGCTGTCATAACGCTCGTTCACTGCAATATACCGGACACCCAGCATTGGAAAAGTAATTTCCATATAGTTTCCGACTTCCAGATAATCTCGTCCAAGTCTGCTAAAATCTTTGGTAATAATGGTTCCTATGGAACCGGCTGTTACAAGCTTCATCATCCTTTGAAACTCTGGTCTGTTGAAATTCGCTCCCGAAAATCCATCATCCACAAATTCCATTATGGAACAGTCTCTCAAATCATCCTTAGAAGCTATATAGTCCATAATAAGACTT
>JBJEOZ010000303.1:0-2570 GCA_051880975.1 Ruminococcus sp. | reverse complement strand
CAACCTTTTTTGCCATTCTCTTTACACAATTCTCGCATACAGTGATGCCTTCGTGTGTAATAACATTGTCAATCTCACCACAGAACAGGCAAGTTGGCTGATACTTTCTGATTAGCAAACCATTGTCCTTTGGTAAAATTTCAATAGCGTCCTCTTTTTCAAGATTGAACATTTGTCTTACCGGCTTTGGAATAACAACCCTACCAAGTGTATCGATTTTGCTTACATAACCAATTTGTTTCATAAATTTCACCTTCTATTTTGATTGTGCAACACCTATTTTCGACATAAACAGCGAAAATAAGATTAATGTGTACCGATTTCACCTTTATTCTACCAAACTTTAGGTAATGTGTCAAGTAAATTGTAAAAAAATGTGCTAAATTTCTTTTAAGTTTTATGAAAAATATATACATATGACAGGATGTGACAAGGTTTGATTAACTATTTATGGGGAATAATGGTTGTATTTTCAATAATATGCTCCATTTTCACAGGCAACACACAGGAGCTTGCATCAGGACTGATGAATGGAGCTGAAAAGGCAGTAAAACTGCTCATAACTCTTTTTGGCGTTATGGTGTTTTGGTCGGGAATAATGAAGGTTGCCGAGAAAAGCGGACTGACAAATTTGCTTGTAAAGCTGTTGGCACCTCTGCTGAAAAAGCTTTTTCCCGACCTGGACAGGGAAAGTGTTGCATTTCAAAGTATCTGTATGAACATAAGCGCTAATCTTATGGGGGTTGGTAATGCCGCCACTCCCTTTGGACTAAAGGCGATGAAGGAGATGCAACGGACTAATTTAAGGAAGGACACAGCCACAGACTCTATGGTTGTGTTTGTTGTGATGAACACAGCGTCTATGCAGTTAATTCCTGCAACCTTGGGGTATCTTCGTCAAAGCTATGGCAGCAGCAGTCCATTTTCTATCATCCCCAGTGTGATTATCAGCTCTGCAACAGCCTTGGCGGTGGCACTTGTGCTTTCAACAACATTAAACAGGGTGAGCAAATGGAGCTGATTGTGCCAATCTCAGTGGGATTTATCCTGCTTTTCGGGATGATTAAAAGGACAAAGATTTTCGACGCATTTATTGAGGGTGCAATAGAGGGAATGCACACCCTTTATATGATTATCCCAACCATAACAGGACTTGTTGTCGCTGTGGAAATGCTCCAAAAAAGCGGTGCTATTGACCTTGTTTGCAAAATGGCAGAGCCACTTGCTGATTTTTTTAATTTTCCAAAGGAAATTGTACCTATGGCGGTTTTGCGACCTGTAAGCGGAAGCGGAGCGACAGCACTGCTGACAAATATTTTTGAAAATTACGGCCCCGATTCATTTCCGGGGCAAATTGCCTCTGTCCTTGCCGGTAGCTCCGAAACCACAATTTATGCAGTGACAATGTATTTTGGCAGTGTTGGAATTACAAAAACTCGCCATACTCTTTGGGTTGGATTGCTTGCAGACCTCACCGCCCTTGTTATGTCCATAGTAACAGTAAAATTTGTTTTGTAAAATTTTTGTTAATTACAATTTGGGTGTGGACAAATTTATGTTTATATTATATAATAGGATTAACAACTAAGGAGGAAATTACTATGACAATTTCAAAAAAGTTATTATCAGTCGTTTTAGTGGTAATTATGGCATTAAGTATGCTGATTATCGGACCTGCAACTGCATCTGCAGCAGAAACTGTAAGAATCAACGAGGTTTATCCACAGGTAGGTTATTCCATTGTTTATAACCTTTATCTCCAAACAGATACAGAAGCAGCAGCTTTGCAGGGTAGATTAAACTATGACCAAAGCGTGCTTGATCTTACTAACTTATCATTTGACAACGATAATTCAATCAATTCTACAACAACAACAATCGGCGATACAGCCCGTGTTTCATTTGAGGGTACAAAGAGCTCCTATGACACAGTTTCTTCAAGAATGACAGTTCTCACTGCTGTGTTCAAGGTTATCGGTACAAGCCCAAAGTACACAAGTGCAACAACTGATGACGCTATTTCCGGTTGCTTTACAAAGCTGACAACATCCACAGGCTACAACCTGATGGAAGATGAAAACACAAACATCACAACAAGAACAATCATTGCCGCAACTAAGGTTACAATGGCAAAGTCATCTGTTCTTCTTGACAGAGGTGCAGGAGATTACGAGGTTGTTAAGGTTAAGTCCGTTGGACCAGTTAACAATGATGTAGATTCTTCTTACAGTTGTACTTACAAGTCATCAAACACAAAGGTTGCTAAGGTTTCAGGCAGAGCTACATATGTAAAGATTACTGCAGTTGGCCCGGGTACTGCAACAGTTACTTGCACACCTGACGGTGGCTTAACATCTTACAAAATCAAGGTTACTGTTAAGCAGCCTGTTAAGAGTGTAACACTTAGCGCAAAGTCAGTTACTCTTGCAAAGAAGGGCAGCGCAAAGTCTGTTACAGCAAAGGTAACACCAAGCAACGCAAGCAACAAGAAGCTCCTTGTTTCTTCTGCTAACAAAAAGGTAGCAAAGGTTTCCGTAAGCAGCATCACATCCGGCAAGTCATTAGATCGG
>JBJEOZ010000302.1:0-2571 GCA_051880975.1 Ruminococcus sp. | reverse complement strand
ATCATAATTTCATCGCCTGCCCTTCATTGAAATCTTCATCTATATCATCAGACTGCTCAGGTTCAAAACCGCCGAGCCTGTTGTCCACATAATCGGACAGCCACATTCCTGCAAAGGCTGTGTATGACTGGAGCCTCCATATTGCCAGCTTGCCGATATCAAGGTGGACATCTTCAAAGGGATAAAGAATACAGGTAACGCCGTCACTCTTGAACACAGAAACATTCTCAAACTTTGTATTGTCAAGAAGTATTCCCTTGTCTGTGAGCATTTTATTGATGCCGTCCACCCATTCCTGTGTTTCACCACCGCAGCCCTGCAAGATGAGTCCTTCCTTGCCGTTCATACGGCGGAGATCCGAGAGTGTAATATTATTGATTTTCATTTTCATTTTCCTTTCATAAAAATAAGCACCCACAATGAAGTGAGTGCCTTGCTTAATTGTCTGCTCAACAGTAGACTACATATATTTTGTTGTTTTCTGCAATTACATTGAATGATAAGTCGCTTGGAGTAATGCCACTACTTTGGTAGTAGTAAGCTACATACTCAACATCACCATAGCAATCTGCCGTCATTTCCGAAGTGCTGTCATAGTATGATGCGTTTGTCGGGGAGAACCAGCTTGCGTTGCTTGTATTAAGTGAGGAATCGTATTTCATTCCAAGCTGCTGACCGTAAGCTATGCAGGCACTCACTGCATACTGAACATCAACCGTTTTTGCCTTTGTAGGCGGTTGCGTAGGCTTTTCCGTTGGCTTTTCTGTCGGCTTTTCCGTAGGTTTCTGCGTTGGCGGTTGCGTGGGTTTTACAGCAGGCTTTTGAGCAGGAGTTTCGGTTTCCTTTTTAGCAGTCGATTCTGATTCAGACTGATTACTATTCACTGTATTCTTGCTGTTGTTCTGAACCTCAGTTTGCGTTTTCTGAATCGGATCCGTTACTGAAACAACCGCCGAATTTTGCCCGCTGTCGGCTTTTTCTTCGGTTTTGGTATTCTGTTCCGAAGGCTCTGTTTCTTTTGAAACGGTGGCTTTTTCGGTGGTGGTTGTTTCAGTTGTTTTTTCTGTTGTTGCCATTTCAGAACTTTCCCCAGATACAGAAACACCCACGGAAGTTGAAGCCGTGGGTGATAAAGAACTGTTATTCACTTTTTCTCCTGTTGTACAAGCTGTGAATGTTCCTGCTGCTAAAATCAATGTCAGCATTATTGCGATTTTCTTTTTCATATTCTCATCGCTCCTTTCAAGCAACAAGTATATCCAAAGAATTTCAAATGTCCAGAAATTTTTATGATAAATAAGATTTGTTTAATCAGCTGATTCTATAAAGTCAGAGATTTTTTTGTAAGCTACATTCCAATTCCTGTGGGCATTGTCGATAACTATATTCTTTACAGGCAGTTTATCCAAAATAGAAAGTTCTCTGCGCTGACGCTCATTAAGACAAGCTATATATCCATCAAAACCCTGTGCGTTGATACTTTTACCGTATGCACCGTCTGTATGATAATTGATAACCGCTTCAAGCCAACCGTCACGTTCCTTTGCAACGTCGTTCACTCTCTCTGAAATATCATCATTTTTCAAATATATCACAGTTGGATTAAGAGGTTTTATTATTTCTGATATTTTAGAGATATACTCAAATGACTGTTCCTCGGAATAGCCAAAGCGCATCATTGTTTCACACATAGGGTTCTGCATGAACACGCAATTAAACACATAAGCAGTATTGCTTTCTGCGTTTTCTACAAAGCTCTGCCACTTTTCAAGCATAAGGGGCATTTCAACATCCCATGGCAAAAAATCATATATTTTAAACTGTAAAAGCCTGTCAAAGACCTCGCCTTCAAAATTGGATAAAGGGACAATATAACCGTCTTTTAAGCGTTCACAATATTCGGTTATCTGTGTCTGTACCTGCTCGGTAAATAGCGATAAATTACTGTGACTGACATATGCGTGAAACTCATAGTCAGCAGGGTGGTTACCGCTTCCCTCATCAATGTAAATCACATTTCTGCCTTGCTCTAATAATTTTTCTGCAACATACTTTGATGTTGTGCTTTTTCCTGAACAGGGCAAGCCTTCAACTATATATAACTTCGTCATATTTTTCCTTTCAAACACTTTATAAATTCTCAAATTTTATTTCACCTAACGAATATTATATATTAATAAAAAGCTACAGTCAACCTGATTTACATACTCTGTGCCACTATAAATTTACCTCCGATTTAGCGTTTCTGTTTTTCTGCCCACAGCAGAGAAAGATGCAAAAGTGCGTTTCTCTGTTCTTCCTCTGACAGGCTGTCGAGGAAATCTTCAAGGCTGAAATTTCCCTCGAATTCTTCTTCTAATTCATTGCAGTTGTCGCAGATTTTTTCTCGCCTGACAAGTACCGAGTCGTCATCCTGCTGGGTGAATGATAAAACATCGTTGTATTTGAATCCGACTCGCTGACGGATTTCAAAAGGAATTGTAATTCTTCCTTTTTTACCGAGGACTCTGTATATTTTAAGCATTAATCATCCTCGCTTTCCGCAAGCTCTGCTCTGCACTCATCGCAGAT
>JBJEOZ010000301.1:0-2572 GCA_051880975.1 Ruminococcus sp. | reverse complement strand
AAGGGCAAGCGCCAAGCAGAAGGGGGAAGAACAATATGGAAGCTGCAATGAAGCTTATCTCACTTTTAATTTCCGCTGTATTGATAAGCGGCTGTGCAAATCAGACGGAGGATACTGTTTCGCCGCAGATAACGGAAAGCGAATCGTCTGTACATACGTCCGAACAGGCAGAGGAGGAACAAACCGTGAACGGTCTTGAAATTCAAATCGGAGAGCCGACCTTCTATGCAGAGCTTTACGATACCGAAGCCGCAGAGGAATTTTCGGCACTTCTTCCAATTACGATAGATATGAGCGAACTTAACGGCAACGAGAAATATTTCTATCTTGATGAGCCGCTGACAACAGACAGCTGCGTTCCCGACAGGATACATACGGGAGATATAATGCTTTACGGTTCAAGCTGTTTAGTGCTTTTCTATGAGGATTTTTCCACATCATACAGTTATACTCCCATCCGGCATATCGAGGATACAAAAGGATTAAAGTCTGCTCTCGGCAGCAGTGATATAACAATTTCATTCAAATAAGGAAAGGTGATATTATGTTAGGAAATTTCGTTTACTCAAACCCCACAAAGCTTTATTTTGGCAAGGATTCGCTGGATAACCTGTCCTCTGTGCTGAACGGTTACAGCAGGATAATGCTTGTTTACGGCGGCGGCTCAATCAAGAAAAACGGTCTTTACGATAAGATAGTTAAGATACTCCGTGACAGCGGCAAGGAGATAATCGAGGACGGCGGCGTTATGCCTAATCCTACTGTTGAAAAGCTTTATGAGGGCGTTGAAATTGCAAGAAAGGCAAATGCCGATCTTATCCTTGCAGTTGGCGGTGGTTCTGTTTGCGACTATTCAAAGGCAGTTTCCGTTTCAGTAAACTGCGGAGAAGACCCATGGGAAAAGTATTATGTTAAGTTTGATGAGCCAACCTGTGAGATTATCCCTGTTGGATGTATTTTGACTATGGTAGGCACAGGCTCTGAAATGAACGCCGGCTCTGTAATTACAAATCATCAGCAGAAATTAAAGGTTGGTCATGTGTTTGTTGACGAAAAAATTATGCCGAGATTTTCGATTTTGAATCCTAAATACACACTGACCCTGCCACATTATCAAATGGTGTCGGGAATTTATGATATTTTCAATCATATCTGCGAGCAGTATTTTTCGGGTGAGGATGATAACACAAGCGATTACATCAGCGAGGCACTTATGAAATCGGTCATTCATTCAAGCCGTATTGCAAATAAGGATAGCCAAGATTATGAGGCAAGAAGTAATATTATGTGGACTGCAACATGGGCACTTAATACACTTGTTGCAAAGGGCAAAAGTACCGACTGGATGGTACACATGCTCGGTCAGGCTGTGGGTGCTGTTACAGATGCAACACACGGAATGACCTTGTCGGCGGTATCACTCCCATATTACAAATTCATAATGGATGCAGGTCTTGCAAAGTTCGTTAGATTTGCAAAAAATGTTTGGGACATTGACCCGAATGGCAAAACCGATAAGGAAACAGCACTTGCAGGTCTTGATGCTATGGAGCAATGGATGAGAGAGCTCGGCCTTGCTATGTCATTGTCAGAGCTTGGCACAACAGAGGATATGATAGATGATATAGTCAACGGCACATTCATTATGAACGGTGGCTACAAAGTCCTCACAAAAGACGAGGTAAAAGAAATCATTAAACAAAGTATGTAAGCATTATTTAAGGTGGACTCGTTTGAGTCCACCTTTTTCTTGTCATATTAACGAATTAAGCAATGCTTTACAACCGGTCAACCGTCAGCATCAATTAGTATTTTCATAGACAATTTACAAATTGCGGATTATAAATCCAAATCCTTCAAATATTTTGCAGTTGCTTTCTTGCCGGCTTTGAAGCCCTTTAAGAGAAATCCGTGGTCTCCGTGAACCTCAATCAATTCGCAATTCTCATATCTCTCATTCGCTTTTCTTGAATATTCAATCTTAACGAGCGTGTCCTCAATTCCGTGAATAATCAAAACAGGCTTTTTGAAGGTGCAAATCTGCTCATAAGGGTCAAGAGCTCTTGCATCCTCAACATACTTTTTGCCGAGCTTGACAAAAACACCGTAAAAGCTGTCAGGCACATTGTTTGGATCGATCTTTGTTCCGATTACACATCCGCGTCTTGAATCATCGGGAATACAAAGGGCGGGATAATACATAATCAGCCTCTCGATTTCATCCTCTTTTTCGGCCGCTACTAACGAGCATACAAGTCCACCCTGACTGCAACCGCAAAGGGTTATATGATTGTTATCAACACAATCAAGATTTTTCGCATATTCAAGCACATCAAAAAGATTTTTCTTTTGAGTCTGTACGCTCATATTTACACTTTTACCACTGGAAATTCCACTTCCGGACATACAAAAATCAAACATAATTACAGCATAGCCTGCGTCTGTAAATGCCTTTGCATAAGGCGAGGTAATCAGCATATTGCTTGCAAATCCGTGACATAAAATGACCGTCTTTTTAGGCTTTTTTGCATCACAATTAAGCATTATTCCTCTTAATGTATTTCCTGCACTT
>JBJEOZ010000300.1:0-2636 GCA_051880975.1 Ruminococcus sp. | reverse complement strand
AGATTATATTAAAGTAATAATTTCGGAGGTATAATATGCTTAAGATTAACATTCAGTTATTTGCCCATAAAAAAGGTATGGGTTCTACAAAGAACGGCAGAGATAGCGAATCCAAGCGTCTTGGTGTTAAGAGAGCAGACGGTCAGTTTGTACTTGCCGGCAATGTTCTTGTAAAGCAGAGAGGCACACACATTCACCCAGGTGAAAATGTTGGCAGAGGCTCTGACGACACATTGTTTGCAAAGATTGACGGTGTTGTTCGTTTTGAGAGAGTAGGCAAGGACAGAAAGCGTGCTTGCGTATATCCTGTTGAACAATAATTTTTACGGGCGGTTTATCCGCCCTTTTCTTTTATTATTTAGTGATAGTATAGGAGAATGATTATGGCTGATAATATTAATGAGGGCGAAAAGAAGATTATGAACAATAATCCCAAGGTTGCAAATGTTAATATGATTCACGATATTGTTGGTGACGGCGGTGACGGTCTTGCCTTTAAGGTAACTGTTGCAGTGCTTACATTTTTAATGACAGTTATCGGTGTTGCCCTGATTGCAAATGGCAGGGTAGTATCAGGAATTATTGTGCTATCCATAGGTGCAGTATTGGCTTTTACAACCATTGGTTTTAAGTACAAGAGAAAAAAATACAAAGTTGACAAAAAGATTGTTGAAGATATAGAACCATTATTCAAGGATTAAGGTATTTTTATATGTTTGTTGATGTAGCTAAAATTAAAATAAAAGCCGGTGACGGCGGTGACGGTGCAGTTTCCTTCCACAGGGAAAAGTATATTGCCTCAGGCGGTCCTGACGGTGGCGACGGCGGAAAAGGCGGAGATGTTGTGTTCCTTGCAGACAGCAACATTTCAACACTTGCAGACTTTCGCTATAAAAAGAAGTACAATGCCGAAAAGGGCGAAAACGGACGAAGCGGAAGAAAATTCGGCAGAAAAGCTCCCGACTTAATCATTCGTGTGCCAATAGGAACTGTTGTTAAAGAGGCAGAAACAGGCAGAATTCTTGCTGATGTTTCAGGCAAAGACCCTGTTGTTGTCGCCCGTGGTGGCAAAGGCGGTTGGGGTAATGTTCACTTTGCCACACCAACAAGACAGGCACCAAGATTTGCTAAGCCCGGTTTGCCGGGAGAGGAATATGATGTTGTCCTTGAACTAAAGCTCCTTGCCGATGTTGGACTTGTAGGTTTCCCAAATGTGGGCAAAAGCACACTTGTTTCTGTTGTAAGTCAGGCAAAGCCTGAGATTGCCAACTACCACTTTACCACCATAACTCCTGTTTTAGGTGTTGTGTCAATGGGAGAGGGCAACTCATTTGTAATGGCTGATATTCCGGGACTTATTGAAGGTGCTTGGGAGGGAACAGGTCTTGGTCACCAGTTCCTTCGCCATGTGGAAAGATGCCGAATGCTTATACACATTGTTGATGTCAGCGGAAGTGAGGGAAGAGATCCCAAGGAGGACTTTGTCACAATTAACAACGAGCTTAAAAAGTTTAATCCCGAGCTTGCTGAAAGACAAATGCTGGTTGCTGGCAACAAGTGTGATATGGCAACCGATGAACAGATTGAGGACTTTAGAAAGTTTGTTGAGGAACAGGGCTATTCCTTCTTTCCTATTATGGCGGAAATTCACTACGGTGTTGACGAGTTGATGAATAAAACCCTTGAAACACTTAGTAAATTGCCACCAATAAGAGAATTTGAGGCAGAGCCTGCACCTGTTATTCCGGCGGAAGAAATTGACCGTCACGAGGTTAAAATCACAGTTCAGGATGATGTATACTTTGTTGAGGGCGAATGGCTTTTACAGGTTATGAAGTCCGTAAACTTTGACGACTACGAAAGCGTAAACTATTTTCAGCGAGTTCTCACAAATGGCGGTGTAATCGACGCACTTAGGGATGCCGGAATTGACGAGGGCGACACCGTTTCAATATACGATTTGGAATTTGAATTTGTAGAGTAATTTTGTAAAGTAATATGAGTAAACTTATAAATGAAAAAAGCAATCCAAAACAGCTTTCACCCCTGACCTTAGCATTTGTAGGGGATGGGGTCTACGACCTTTTTGTGCGACAGTTCCTTGTGGACAAGGGTCAGCGACCTGTTGGTGAGCTTAACAAAATCAAGGTTGACCTTGTCAACTGCAAAAGTCAGGCGGTTTTTGCAAAAAATCTTTTACCTTTATTGACGGAAGAAGAGCTTTCCGTCTATAAGCGTGGCAGAAATGCATCCCCAAAATGCACCCCGAAAAACGGTTCTGTCGGCGACTACCACAGTGCCACAGGTCTTGAGGCACTTTTCGGCTACCTCTATCTTTCAGGTGAGGACGACAGACTTGAACAGCTGTTTTCGGAAATTATTAAGAATTTATGATTTCCCAAAGTAATTCCACTTTCCTGTATGATGGAATTTACTTTGGGATTCTTACATCTGATTTATTAATTTTTGTATTCTAACCAAATAAATATGGTGAATTTTTATTTATGAAAAAATCCGAACAGAATTAAGAACATAAACCTATCGCATCTTAATAAAACAATGATTAAATTATCTACGCAGACTATACAGACAGATTTTTGTGAGTGCGCTTAGAAAATAGTTTAATTGAAAACGCT
>JBJEOZ010000299.1:0-2640 GCA_051880975.1 Ruminococcus sp. | reverse complement strand
AAATATGGGAGATTACGGTGAAACAAGCTACGTGGTAAGCAATATTCCAATCACCATTAATCTGCCTGAAAATGCAGTTAATCAAGGACTTAAGGTATTTAACAGCGAAGAACTAAAGGGAAGTGTTACCGTTACAGGTAATCGCTCCGTAATCGGTTCTCTCACAGCAGACGATATTCAGATTGTTCCCGAACAGTCTGATTTGCTCACTTCTGCCGGTTCATACACACTTTCACTTGTGGCTAAAAAAACCGGTGCATCTCTAAATTATACAATAGACTCTGTAAGTCCGGGTACTGTGTATATCAGACTTGACAGAAACCGTAAAATCACTAAAAAGATTGAACAGAACATCAGCTATACAATTCCACAAGGGTATTACGGAACTGTTTTGTTAAATGAGGATGAAGTGTCTATTTCCGGCCCTGAAACAGAAATCAAGAAGATTGACAAGGTTGTAATTAAGGGCAAGATTGACAAGGAACTTTCTTCCTCTTACAAGAGTGAATATCAGGTAAAGCTACTTGATTCCTTTGGAGAAGAACTTACTAACACAGATACTTTGTCAATTTCTCCGTCAACAGTAACAGCAACTGTCAGCGTACTTCAAATGAAGGATGTGGGAGTTGACTTAAGCAGTAAAAATGCACCTACGGGTATTAATTTATCCGACTACTATTCAATAGAGCCTAATGAAATCTCTATTGCAGGGGAGACTGCGAATATTAAGAATATTTCAAGAATTACTACTGACACAATAGATTTTTCCGGCCTCAAGAATAACGACTACAACATCAGTAAAGGTCTTAATATTCCTAATAAGTGCATTGATATTAATTCTGTAAATTCTGTAAATGTTAAGCTAAACCTTTCTTCTATGAAGAAGAAAAAACTGACAATAACCGACTTCCAAGTCAGAGGACTTGACAATAACTATTACGGAGAAGTAACAACAGCATCCTTGGAAATTACGGTTTACGGAACTAAGGATAGCATTGATAAAATCAGTGAAGATAACATTGTATCCTATGTGGATTTGACCGATACCGATATTTCGGTAGGCTCAAAGACAACACCGTTACAGCTGTCACTACAAAATATTGACGGTTGCTGGATTTACGGCTCCTACAATGTTGTTGTAGATATTTCTAAATAATTTTTGCCCTTGCTTACGCAGGGGCATTTTTATTTTTATGTTTTTACTTTTTAAATCTGCAAAAACATCGAATATCTGCAATATTTTGATAATATTCTTGCATAATAATGTAGAAATAATTGAAAATAATGATAAATATAAATAATATTGCAATTTAATTTAGAAATATTGCAATATTCTATTGACAAACTCCCTTTAATGTGATAAAGTGTTTATTGCATTGGTATAGTGCATAATATTGTGAACAATGGTGTTCACCAAATCAAGGTGTTTCATATGGGAACGCTTAGGAAACACTGAATAAATCATTTGCACAGATTGTGCAGTCAGATTTTTTGTCGGTTAGTTCAAAAAAACGCAGGAATGCTGACGCATTGCGAGGATTTTTTGGGCTGACCGACGGAAAATATGCGTACAAGATGTGTAAAGTGATTTATTCAATGTTTCCCTTGTTTTGGTGGGCTTATTTTTTACAATAAAACTAAAAGGGAGTAGGTGCATCTGATGGATAACTTCAGAAATCAGGAACCATTTGAAAAGCAAGGTCTTTATGACCCACGCTTTGAGCATGATAACTGCGGTATAGGTGCTGTGGTTAACATCAACGGTGAAAAATCACGAAAGGTAGTTGACAATGCCCTCAGCATTGTTGAAACTTTGGAACACCGTGCCGGTAAGGACGCAGAGGGTAAAACAGGTGACGGCGTTGGTATTCTTCTGCAAATTTCACACGAATTTTTCAAAGACGCTACTGCTGACTTAGGCTTTGATATTGGGGACGAGAGGGATTACGGTGTTGGTATGTTCTTCTTCCCGCAGAACAAGCTGAAAAGAATGCAAGCTATGAAGCTGTTTGAGATTATTATAAAGAAGGAAAATCTTGAATTTTTGGGTTGGAGAAATGTTCCTACTGACCCATCTGTTATCGGTCAAAAGGCACTTGACAGTATGCCTTATATTATGCAGGGCTTTGTTAAAAGACCGTCTAATGTTGAAAAGGGTTTAGATTTTGACCGCAAGCTGTACATTGCAAGACGAGTTTTTGAGCAGAGTAACGAGGATACATATGTTGTTTCCCTTTCAAGCAGAACTATTGTATATAAAGGTATGTTCCTTGTAACAGAGCTTAGAAAATTCTTCTTTGACTTACAAGATCCAAAATATACATCTGCAATCGCAACAGTTCACAGCAGATTTAGTACAAATACAAACCCGAGCTGGCAAAAGGCACATCCAAACAGAATTATTGTTCATAACGGTGAAATCAACACCATTACAGGTAATGCCGACAGAATGCTCGCCAGAGAAGAATCAATTTCCTGTGACATTTTAAAGGACGATTTGGGCAAAATTTTCCCAATCGTTGATACAAAAGGCTCCGACTCTGCAAGACTTGACAACTCACTTGAATTTATGATGATGGCTGGTATGCCATTGCCTCTTGCAGTTATGATTACAATTCCTGAGCCTTGGAAAAATAACAA
>JBJEOZ010000298.1:0-2655 GCA_051880975.1 Ruminococcus sp. | reverse complement strand
CAAAATATAACTTTCACATAGTGAAAATATCACTCTGCCTTAGGCAGAATATCACATACCAAAGCACTTAAATTCACAATGCCATTATCAAGTCTTATTTTCCCTTGACAAAACAATACATTTTGATATAATAAAAGTAGATAAGGCGAACCGATAAGCGGTTAGCCCCTAAGTATCAGTTTTTTGGAATAAACCGTCTACTGTGGGAGTTGGCGGTTTATTTCTTTTTTATTGCAATGATTGTATATAAAACAATAATTAAAATTACCGTTATGTACTCCATCGGCAACACCCCCTTGCAGGGGCAAGACTTAACCGCCTACCGTCTTTGGTTCACCTTATCCGACAAAATTATATCATATTGAGTTCTAAAAGACAATATTCAAACATAAGTTCAGCCACCCCATTTGGAGTGGCTGTTTTTTATTTACTATATAAGAACTATTTTAGTACTTCATTCAATCTCCTCTCAAGTCCAAAAACCCTAACCTCATTTTTGTACATCAAGTCAGCATATGCTTTTTGAGAAATCAGCTTTGGAAGTTCGTTAAAATAGTCTTGGTACATAGAACGTTCACCTTTTGGATTTTGCAAATATGTGTCAACTCCGTCAATGGGCATATCACTTCCGAACATCATTTTTTCACTGCCGTATTTTTCAATGGCTGAAATGGTGGTGCTCATAGGTACCCATGTGGTATCTCCGTAGAGATTATCCGCCTTGCCAAGGAGGTTTAGTGCCTTTTTGTTGTCTGTTCCCAAGCCCATATGCACCATAACAAAATCTACCTTTGGGAATATTTTTGCCACCTCATACAGATGTTCAGGGTCAGCAGATTCACATCCCCCTGTGTGTGAAACAACAGGTACGCCAAGCCTTTCTGCCAGTTCAATATAGGGCAAAACTCTGGTGTCTGTGGGTGCAACATTTGAATGAAAGGGGTGTAGCTTTACGGCAAAAATAATATCTCTGTTGTCATACACAAGCTTTTCAAAAGACTTACTATACCCCTCGGTTAAGGGCTTTACCCAAGGTGCAACTCCGATTTTATTGGGGAAATTTCTTGCAAAGCGGATAGTCCTTTTAAGGGACTCCTCCTGAGTAATTTGGCGGTGCTTAGGCAAGAGATTTTGCTGATGATTAACCTCACAGGAATCAGCGTTGGAAACTATGGAAAAATCAATCCCATACTTCTCCATAGCCTCAATAACCATACCCTCACCCATACGGAAACCAACAGCCTCTCCCCCAATATGAACATGTGTATCAATAATCATAATCTTACCTGCCTTTTAATCTACATTCTTAAATTTACAAATATTATAATCTATTATTTTTGTAAATACAACTCCGTCATACTTTGCATATTGAATTTATAAAACATATTTGTTAAAATTGAATACATAAACAGAATGGATAAATAAGATTTTGCGGAGGTCAATATGATAACCATTTTTAACAGAAAAGAACTGATAATAACTACGGATATGAAGCGTCAATCAGACATAAGAAATATTTTAGCAAATAACCATATTAATTATGTTATAAAAACTACAAACTTACAAAACGCACCTGTTGTTGGAGCAAACAGAGGTCGAACAGGTAGTTTCGGTATCAATCAAGATTATTCTTACGAGTACAAAATATTTGTTCATAAAAAAGATTATGACAGAGCAAAGTTGTTAATAAGATAGAATAATCTTTGTTTTTCTATTGATTACACTTGTGTATAACAAACGCAACAGAGTAAATTTGAATTTGGAGCGTAACAATATGGCTGTTTGGAATCCTTGGCGAGGTTGCAAAAAATGCAGTGAGGGTTGTCTGCATTGCTATATCCATAAGGGGGACGCAAAGCGTGGCGTAGATACAAGTAAAATCCTGAAAACAAAGGATTTTAATAAACCCACAGAGCGTTTAAAAAACGGAAACTATAAAATGAAATCGGGGTTAGTTTACACCAGTTTTAGCAGTGACTTTTTGATTGAAGAGGCTGACTCGTGGCGTGACGAATGTTGGCAGATGATTAAACAGAGACAGGATTGTACATTTTTGTTTTTAACAAAACGAATTGACAGATTTATGGAGTGTATCCCAAGTGACTGGGGTGACGGCTACGACAATGTGGTTGTATGTTGTACTGTTGAAAATCAAAGCAAAGCTGATTACAGACTTAAAATATTCAGTCAACTGCCCATAAAACACAAATGCATCACAGCACAACCCTTGCTTGAACAAATCAATATAGAGCCGTATCTACACAATATTGAGCTTGTTGTTGTAGGCGGTGAATCGGATTATTACGCAAGACCTCTCAACTACTTATGGGTGCTGGACATCAGGGAACAGTGCATTCGCAAAAATGTATCCTTTGAATTCAGGCAATGCGGAACACATTTTATAAAAGACGGAAAAAGATATAAGTTACAGACAAAGGATTTATGCAGTCAGGCAAGAAAAGCAGGAATTAATTTTAAGGCAGTAAAGGAATTATGAGTTTTTAGTTAAAATGTCATTCCGAGCTTGTCGAGGAATCCTAAAGAAAAGCAGTAGTGCATTATTCAACACTAACAGGTTAGATGAAATTATGGACTAAACAAAGGCTCCATCGGATGAGGGAGCTGTCACGCCTTGCGTGACTGAGGGAGCGAAAA
>JBJEOZ010000297.1:0-13139 GCA_051880975.1 Ruminococcus sp. | reverse complement strand
GATCTTTTCATTGTAGGAGCCTGTCATTATCTTCTCTTTGTGATTCTTACCCAGCACCCATTCAACAAAACACCCTACCGTCCGGCTCTTACCGTGTCGAGGGGGCATATTAACCACAAAAATATCATCATCACTAAAATAAAAGGCTTGCAGTTGACTGCAAAAATCCACAAGGAATTTTCTGTCTTTTTTATAAAAATCAGGTGCTTTCAAATTGCAGTAATCGAAGAAATTTCTTCTTGCTAATTCAATCTTAGCACCTTGTTTTATTATCTCAGCCTGCGTCATACATCATCAGCCAATTTCCTCAGCTGTTCTTCCGTAAGCCCGGCATAAGGGTTATTTATTGTGCCGTCGACTTCGACCTTATTTGAATATTTGCCTTTTAGCTCGAAATAAAGCTTTATAGCCTGTACATCTCCGGCTTCACATTTTCTTATCAGTGATTTCCAAACCGTTGATAATTCGCTGTCTGTATATTTGTCAATCAGACTTTCAATGTACTTTAAATATTCCTTATCATCCATCCATTTGTAGAAAGTTGACCTGGCTACACCGACATTGGAACAAAGTTCTGTAACTGTGCCTGTAAAATCAGGATTGGTCAGCATTTCTGCAAGTCTTGCTTTCTTGCCTGTATAAGGATTTTTGTTTGATTTTGTAGCCATAAAAGTCACCTCTCTTTATAACAAAAAGCACCCCGAACGGAGTGCCTTTTGTCTGTCAAATCATGAAGGAAATAGCAATGTCAACCTTTTTGTCGTTTTTCTATGATACTATTGTAGCATTAATTGTTGTGACATTCAATGACATTGTGTGACATGTTTTAGAGCGTTATCGTGTATTCTGTATAATTGCCTTTTTGAATAATTATTTAGCTTTGCAACCTTATCCACACTCAAGCAATTTATGTAAATGTCAGTTAATACACTCTTTTCAAGATTATCAGATAATTTGTTAATCAGGTTATGGACACTAATATAAATATCCGTTAGATATGATATTTCGTTATCAATCACTTTTTCCAACATATCAATGTTTTCAATAGCCTTTATTGTACTATTGTTTGTTGCACTTGACTGAACACGCTCAGTAAGTTGCGGAGAACTCAAAGAACCAAGTGTAACTTTAATGTTAGCCTTTTCCCTCTCTTTGGAATTAATCAACGACTTGTAATTACGAATTTGTTCAAAATATCTTTGAACATCTTGAACACTGTCAAATTGCAAATTATCACCCCCTAAACATCCTTGTCATTGCTTATGTAGTCATAGCCATTTGTCATTCTCATCGCTCCAATCTAAAGCCTGACCGCATCTATCGCAATGGTCGCTCAAATTTCCTCCGCAAAATTCACCATCAATCTTAGATATGATTTTTCTTTTGCATACAGGACACCCGTAATTTATTGTACCATTTGGAAATATAATTCTTCTGACTTTCTTCGGTAGTATCTGATTTTCTACTATCTTCTGCACTATTGCCAACGCCTTATCCTGCTCAGCTGTCATATTATCAGTTTGTACTGCATTTGTGATTATCTCAATAGCTTCCTGTGGTGTCATTCTACCGCCTCGCTTTCTACAATCGAAATATTGCATAAACTTTTTCTTGCTGGGATTTCGTCGCCTGTGAACCAGACTTTAGTAAGACCAACTACTCGCTCACAACAAGCGATTGGGTAAAACTCATCTATTTCCGTATCAAAATCTTTAGTTGCAACGGCACTAAAAGTACCTTTTCTAAAGTCATTAACAACCAATTTTGAACCTTTCTTTATAAACATTACTTTACCTCACTTTCAAGATAATTTTTAATACAGAATTTGCAATCGTTGTAATTATTTCTGCATTCGCAATTTTCACAATCAATACGAAATTCATCAAGTATGCATTCTGCCATTTCATCAACGCTCATAGATTTAATCTTTTCAAAGTTTGTCATTCCTGCTCACTCCTTATCCATTTTTGCACCGTAACCGCAAAAATGATTACTATATACTGTTTTCCCTGTGTTAAAGACTCTATTATTAGGGCAAGTGCAAATCATTTTTGTTTTATTAAGCCACTTACAATCCTTACATCTTACAACCTCCTGCACATCTGAGGCAGGACAGATAAAATCAACAATATCCCTTACTGCTTTTACTATTGCTTTTCCGTCTGCTTTTACTATTACTTTTCTGTCCTCTTTGACTGTTTTAGAATATTTATCAATTATTTTTAAAGCCGTTTCACGCTCTATGTATTCTTTAGCCATTGTTTTCACGCCCCTCGAATTGGTTTGGAACACAATAAGTTTCCATATATCCTCTCTTACTCGGTGGGTCAAAATAACTTGGATTAAGTTTGCTATGAAAGCACCATAATCGTATGCTACAATGCTCGCATTTTCTATCTTCCCAATTCATTGCTGTTTTCACGCTCCTTCATAACCGATTTAGTATCAAACAGTCTTATAAATTTAACATCTTTACTTAAAAGTTTCATAACTTTTAAACTGTCACAAAGAATTATATGTTCTTTGATAACCTGAATGTCGTGCTTATTCGGATTAAAATACTTTTTTGCAAAATTAATAACATTGTTAATGCACTTATCAACATTATCATCTTGTATTTCAAATCCATATACACTTTCAATGGCTCTGATATAATCGGATTTTTTCTTACAGAGTTTAAATTTTCGCTTTAAGATTTCGAGAATAAAAACTCCATCACCGCAAGACGGTTCTAAAAATGTTTTATCAATGTCATCAAAGGCTCCGCTCTCTTCTTCGAGTGCATCGCACATTTGTTCAACAACCCATTGAGGTGTAAACACTTCTCCATATTTGCGTACTTTTTCTTCTTTTGATAAAGTCTTTTTATTCATCTGCTATTACACATCCCCCTTTTTGAAAATCTGTTCATTGTCCTGTTTCCACCAATGATAATCTCTATCAACCGCTTTTCTTGCCTTTTCCATTCGTTGAAGTAAAATATCGTAACATTCTTGACAGACTAATTTATCATTTAGTCTTTCGTTTCTGCCACACTTATGACACAAATTTAGGCTGTCTTTGATAATCTTTTTTTCTTCAGATTTTCTTCTTCGCTTATACTTGTTAAAAAGATTATTTTTAGTCCTACATTCAGTGCAAGTTTTATGACCTTCATCAGCTTGTTGTTTTCCGCAAACAGTACATACCCCCATTTCTATTCTTTTTAAGCGTTGTTTCTTTTTGGCTTCTGCTACATCAGTCTTATGTTCGCTGTACCATTTATTAGATTTTTCACAACAATTACTACAAAGACTTCTACCTGAAAGAGTGTATGCGTCTTTATGACCACATTTTATACAAAAATGGTGCTTTTTCATTGTTTCGGTATCAAGCACTGTTGCTCTTGAAGTTTCCGATATATCAATTAGTGACTTGACTGTTTCATACATTTTTTTATCTTTATTCAACAGTTCTTCAAACAGCAAATCCACATCTATTGTTATCTCTTTCATTTCTTATTTAACTCCAAAGCCTGTTCGGCTTCTTCTTGTGTCAAAAAATATCCGTTCCAGTCAAATTCTTCTTTGACAATTTTTCCAACTTGATGTGTTTCGCAAATCATCCCGCCCCACGGGTCATAATGTATTTCAACACAATCTTCATGAACTTCAAAATGGTCAACATAATTAAATTCTATTCCGTCAACATATTGACCGATTTTATATATTCTATCTCCAACCTTGCAAGGCAACTCAATAAACCTGTTGCGGTCTTTGAAATTTGAACAATCATTGTACTCAGTATATTTTCTTTCAGGATAATTTTCGTCTGCGGTTATTCTTGCTTCGCAAACATCATAATGTAAGCAATCCTTACAACTTGCCATTGTCAGCCCTCCTGTTGATTTCTTTTAATGCTTTTTCTCTTGTAGGATATTTGCGACTATGAGTAATTGGACACATTGGATCAGGCGTTTCAATCTTATGTTTCCAAAACCAACCACCGCCAAAATAAACAATCTCAATCTTTTTCCCACAAATAGGACAAGGCTTTAATTTTTTACTCATTTTGATACCTCCGTAAAATCTGAATTATCGTGGATATTACCAACGACAATTAAATCATTCAAAAACATTTCTATTTCTTTATTATCGAATACCATATTTCCTCTCTTATCTGCTAATGAATAGCAAACATATTCGGGAAACCATTTGATTACATATTCATATCCACTTTGTTCATCTCTTACAACATCCCCCTCAAAAATCTTCTTGCCGTTCTTGTCAATAAGTCCTGTGTACTGTCCGACGGTTTTAGGGATGACTTCAACATTTTTTACCACTTTTTCGATAGTTTTTAAGTCGAGTATTGAATACAGTTTTACTGTTTCATCTACTCCGTTTTTACAGCAAGGATAATCAACGAGTAAACTACCTTCTACCCACTCGCCATTGTCGGCTCGTTTTCCTCTGAATAATATTTCTCTCATTGCTTTTCCTCCTGTTCTCTCTCAAACGGTAATCCAAGATAATCAATATCAACCCTGTCAATGTGTTCCCAGAAGATTTCGTCATTGTCAGCTTCGGCAGATAGTTTTCCTATTTCGCTAATGAGCTTTGACAGCCTGTGCTTACCGAACCCAAAGAATTCGTTAAGCGCATGACACATCAGTTTCATATTCCTTCTTACAATTTGTTCGGATTGTTTTGTCATCTCCTCTTTAACCATTTTTTCAACCTCAGCTATTGCCTTTGCTCTTTGGTTGCGGGATAGTGCCGGTAATCTTGCTTTCATTTTGAGTTTTCTCCTTTCAGAATAATGACAGTTGGAAATTGCTAATGTTACATAGTGTTTGTTTCGATAATTTGCAAAAATCTCTTACAATTTCAAAACCGTAACTGTGCCTGCCTAATTCATAAGAGGCTCTGAGGGTAGCACCGGAACCACAACAGGGGTCAATTACTACATCGCCTTTGTCTGTAAATATCTCAATTAGTTGCTTTAACAAGTTGATAGGCTTCTGCGTTGGGTGAATTTTAGGATATATGTTCCTGTTGTCTCTCTGCATCTCAAACCAGTTGAGTATCATTTTTCCGTCGTTATTAAACTTTGGAAGCTTATCACGATATAGAACTAATCCATATTCAGTGGCACCACAGATTCTCATATTTGCTTTTAGAACCTGTCCTGATGTATTCTTCACAAACACAAGTGGAATGTAATGCTTAAACCCATATTTGTTAGCATATGATATTACCGTTTGAAGTTGTTCAAAAGAACAGAAAACAATCATACAAGGGGCTTTACCCTTTTCCTTTGGCTCTTTCTTCAACAACTTATTACAAAAATGAAAGTACTCAGCAATGTTGAAAGAATAGTCAGAATTGAAAGCCGCCTTATTCGCATTCTTACTTTCACCATTCTTATTGTCACCACCTATGTACCATGAAGGACTTGAACCATAGAAGTTATTTCCAATGTTGTATGGTATGTCGGCAATAACCAACTGCGCTTTTGGTATTCCGTAACGCTTGTAATTTTGGAAGTTGTCATTAAACAATTCCAACTTAACTTTGTCCATTTGATTCACTCCTCTAAACTAAAATAATGACATCTGACCGTCAATGCCTATCATATGACCGTTTTCGTCAAATTCCCAACCTACTCCAATGTAGTCGAGCACCTTGCCCCAACCATAAGGCTGTCCGTTCTTATCAGTACAGCAACGGTACATCCAAAACTCCCATTCTTTCAGGTTGGTTTCATGCAGTCTGTCGAAACGGTGTGGTCTTTTCTCTAACTGAATACCAAACCCACACATGGAACATCCGGTTCTCTGTGCCTTAGTTGTGTACAACTCGCCTTTAGTGTTTGTTTCAATCTCACCATAGATTTCAGGGATAATGCTCGCTGGGTATTCTTCGATAGGTGTTCCACTCTGTTTTGACAATTTGTATCTATACACATCCCTATACCATTCATCCATTTCAAGGGTAAGGTGTAGAATATCTTGCCTGTTGAAGATAGCAAACGGAGCTGAACGGATTGTTGACTTGCCAAAATAGTTGCAACCATTAATCATAAGTGATTTTTCTCTCCGTCCACCTTCGGATGCCATAAGTCCGAGAAATGGTACTGAATTGTTTTCTTTTGCCCAATCGTCACAGGGCTTCTCTTTCAGGTAATAGCAACATTTTGAGGATACGAGGAAGTCAGGCTTTTGATAATTCACATTCTCGTTTTCGTTCTCATACCCACCGAACAACTCCAACCAACGCTGAGACAGTTTCATTCTGCTATTCTTCTGAAATCCACCATATTCCCCTGTTTCACCGGTAATGATAGCGTGTCTTACTGTCTTGTTATCCTCTGACGGATTTTGTAACAGCTCAATCTTACTTGCAATTTCTTTTGACAGAACAGGAAATCCAAATTCCTGGATTATTTTTGCTTTGTTCCAACAATGCCCATCTTCTCTCTTGGCAGGCATTAACCTTGTTATTCCAAGCGCTTTATGTATTTTCTGAATTGATTTATCTTCAAGAGATGATACTGAAATACCTATTGCGTCAGAAATACAAATCTTCTTCAAGAATAAATACAACACAATACTGTCAAGCCCACCAACTGAAACATGATAATTCAAGTTTCTTTCCCAACATTCAGACTGAAACTCAAGTGCTCTCTGTCTTGCATACTTGACCTTAAACCAGTATGGCTGTTTCTGTTTAACCTTGAAATCTGCTATTCTCTGTTCAGCATTGATTTCTTTCATTCGTACCATTACACTCTTCATCATTCAATCTCCTCAACTCTCATTCCGAAACGGTGTGCAAGGTAAAACTTCTCGCAGAAGGTGAATGTTGAATAATAATTGTGGGTTATCTTATTTGCAAATGTCTGTTTGTGTATGCACATTTCGTTTGCAATATCACTGTATTCCATATTTTCTTGCATAAGTTTAATCTTTAGCTTTAAGTTTGTGTTGTTAACTCTACGCATAATTGCATATCACCCCTGTTCCGTCCTTTTTGTAATACCTACAACCCTTACAGCAGTACATACATATATGTGTTATTCCCTTATCTTTCGCCCTGGGATGTTTGCACTTTCGTACCATACCGTCGTGCCAGGACCTTTTGCACTTGTCACACTGTTTCATTTTTTGCTAACCTCCAAATAACGCACCTGTTATTGTCCTCATCAAACCAACCACAGTCTTTAGCACATTGTTTAGATGTCAATGGGCACTTGATAATTCTTTTCACTTTTGGCAAAGGATTATTTTTCTCAAGCATACAACAGTCCATTTTGCATTGTTGACCCTCACGAATAATGCAAGGTATGTCTAAGTGAGTACATTTCATTGCTTTACCTCGTCATTTCCGCTACCGTCAAACATAGAGTATTTTTCAAACTCGTTAATGTCGTACGATACGCTGTTTTCATCTCCACCACCAAAAGCTGAAGAATGTCTTTCTGTTTCCTGCCACTTGTCAGCCAACGCTTTCCAGTCTGTTATAGGCTGTCCTTTGTACCGCCAACCGAGTGACTGGTAGTGATAGAAAAATTTCTTGCCGTCAAATGTGTAATTTTTGATTTTGCAATATTCTAAAACTTCTTCAATTTTCGGTGATGCGGTAGCAGTAGTACTACTACTACTCTGTATTGTTTTATTCTGTCTTGTATTATCTGTCTTGTATTGGTACTCATTTTTGAGTACCCCTAGGCTCATTTTTGAGTACCCTTTGGCT
This sequence comes from Ruminococcus sp., assembly GCA_051880975.1. Classification (GTDB taxonomy): domain Bacteria; phylum Bacillota; class Clostridia; order Oscillospirales; family Acutalibacteraceae; genus Ruminococcoides. The sequence continues at coordinate 5,403 of JBJEOZ010000297.1, read as the reverse complement.
CGTTTGTGAGTACCCCCTTGCTCATTTTTGAGTACCCCTACTCGTTTTTGGGTATCCCCATTTTTGAGTACCCCTACCCATTTTTGAGTACCCTCAATTTTAGGTATTTTGTAGCCGTTTTTAAGTACCCATTTTTCATAGTTTTTATTAATTCCAAATGATTTTATAGATGTTTTTGAACCGTTTGAAATTAGCACTTTACTTGTGACCAAAGAATTAAGACATCTTCTGACCGTCTTAACAGGGATATTTGTGCCTTTGGAAATAAAGTCAGCAGAGAGTTGACAAGTCTTCTTGTTATATCCGTATGTATTGTACAAAACAAAGTGAACAATCCTTAGTTCAGCACCGCTTAAATCAGCCATATACAAAGCTCTGTACAATTCATTCGCTATTCTTGTGTAACCGTCCTCAAGTTGTGGACTTGCCATTTTATGCCCTCTCTCTGCCACTCAATAAATCAATTATTCTTTGCCCTGTGTCGGCTTTTTTACAGAACAAAAACTTAGTATTAAATGTCTTCTCAATAACAGATAGTTTTTTATAGAGTCTTTCACCAGATACAGCCATAGAAGATTGTTTTAGCCTTGGATTGACCCAATTTGCAACATCTTCTAACTTGCTTATATTTTCGCTGTGTTCGACTAAAAATATAATTTTGATACCGTATTCGTTTGCTCTTTTAAGTTCCGCTACAAAGCGTTTATGGTCTTGACAAACATTGTTACATACTTCAAGTAGATTCTGCTTTCTGTCAATTACCAATCGTGGGTTATCCATATTCATATAGTCCCCTGCAAAGAGCTTTGAACGGAAACATTTAATACCCTGTGTATCAAATGTTTTTACTATCTGTCCTATTGCCTTAGGTTTTTCCCTTGTGTCAATCTGTATAACCACATTGCAACCTCCTAAAATGGCAAATCATCATCTATTGGCAAATCAGATATGCCATTAGTTGGTTGAGGAGCTGGTGTAGTTGTCTGTTGCACCGGTGAAGAATAGTTGCTTTCGGATTTCTTTCCTAACGGAAATTCTACATTTTCAACTTGCACCTCAAAGGAAACACGATTATTGCCGTTATTATCAACCCATTTACGACTCTCCAATCTTCCCCTTAGTACAATGCCGTCTCCTTTATCAAAATACTGGTTAATGAACACAGCAGTTTTTCTCCAGGCAACACAGTTGATAAAATCTGCTGTCACCTCATCACCCTGTTTTGCAAAGGCTCTGTTAACAGCAATGGTAAAGGATAAAACATCTGTGCCGGAACTGGTTACCTTAAGTTCCGGCTGTTTAGTCAATCTTCCTGCCAAAGTAATATTATTCAAATTCAAGTTCCTCCAAACTTACAGGTCTATGAAGTACTTTTGTTTCCTTGCAATAATCGCAATGTTCACACCTTTCAGCAGGGAAAATTCCATGCTTTATACCGTCATAAAACTGTATATTTTTCTTAAAATGTTCAAGTTCTACATCAAGATAACTCTGCGGAATTTCAATCACAGCAATGTCAGGTACTCTTTCCTTGGTAACCGCCGCAATATAGAATGGCAACTGTTTTCCTGTATTCTGCCTTACAATTTCTTGATATACAGCCCCCTGGAGGTCATATCTCCATGCCTCAATAAAGTTAAGTCTGCCTTTTTCTTCTATGTAGATAGGGGCAAAATCTTTCATACATTTAAGGTCAACAATCATCTTGTCAGGATGGTAACTGTCAATCTTAATTTTCACAGGCACACCTTCAACTGAGCCGGTCATAATAACCTGTTTTTCACCTGACATATAGTGCATAAACAATTCGTCTTGTTCTACCCTGTTTATAATTTCATCAGCTTTGCGGTATTCCGCCTTAAGGTCACCTTTCTTTGTAAAAATCTCCGGGTGCTTTGCCTTGAAAATATCTAGGGAACCTTCAAAATGAGCATCCACATATGAGCCTACAAGCAAGGAAGTAGTAACTTCCCTTTCAAAATTGCCTGTCACCTCTGCAAAAGCAGAGGCTTGGCAATCTTCAAAGGCTTTAAACTGGGAAACACCCATATACTTCATTTGATTTTCAAGACTAAAATAATTTTCGTTATTCAGCGACATTTTTATTTACCTCCTGTGCCTTTTTTGTCGCACAATTTGCACATAGGGCTTGTCCGTACTTTTGCCTTGTGTACTGTACTACCTGTTCAGAGGTCATATGTCCTGCCGGCTTGATGTCATTTCCACAACAATCACAAGTAAAATGCACAGCTTGTACTACCGTTGGAATTACCTTTCTGACCCTTAAAGCATCAACAACATCACCAAAAGCCTTTACTTTTTCAATGCCTATTTGTATCTGCTTTCCTGCCCAATCTTCTATGTATGGTGACTTGAAAAGCTTTGTGATTGTCTTCATGTTTGTTGCATTTAAAATCATAGGCTTTGCAGTTCTCTCTTTGAAATGACACACCACACAATCATCTTTTTTACCGTCTGTACCTGTGACCTTTTCTTCCTTTACATAATCAATGGTGAGAATTAAATCTTGTCCATTTTCAATTGAATAAGCACCCAAATAATTAGGGTTAGTTAGTTTTTTCCAATGTGTTGGCATTGCGTTTCCTCCTTATCACAATTCAGTTACTATGAGTTCATCATCATTAGTTGTCCTTGTAGCGATAAACTGTAAACCTTTTTCTTTGCACTTAGCATATAGCCTTTCTCGGCTTATGTCGTCTAACTTCTCGGCACCGTCTATCAAAATAATTTGTAATCCTGTTGGGTTATGTATTGCAATATCAACACAGAGTTCAAGCAGTTCACCGTCAGAACGATTTGATATTGGCAGTCCGTTAATAAGAGGAATACCATCCTGTACTGTAAGACCCTCAACCGGCAATGTAGCACTTTCAAGAATAATCCCAGGAAGTTCCCTAGCTAAATTGATTTTCTCTGTGTATGAATCGGATACCTTTTTAAGGTCGGAAATTTCAGATTGCATTGAAACCATTCTGAAATACTCATTCAGATGTTTCATCATAATTTCAGCCTCGTTGATTTCATTCTGCAAATCATCAACAGGAGTAATCGGTAAAGATATATACTGTTCAGCAATACCAACATCAGAAATAAGCTTTGCCTTTTCTGCCTCAAAATTAGAGTTGGCAACCTTAATTTTGTCCTGCAACTTATCATCTAAAGTTAACAACTTATCCTCACAGGCCTTGATTTCTGCTTTTAGCTTTGCAATGGTTGAATTAAGGTTGTCCTTTTCGGTTGCAATAGCTTTTTCTGCACCGGAGATTTCAATTTCCCTTGTTGCCTGAATACCACGCAACTTATTGTCATAGCTATCTTTGAAAGCCTTTGCTCTTTCAATCTTGTTGTTTCTATCTCTGATTTTCATCAGTTCTTCATACTTTGATGCTATATCATAATTTTTCCATTTCTCTGCTTGATACCCCTCCGGAATATCCTTTGCAATATCCTCAACAAAAGCTTTCTTGTTGCGGATTTCTCTGTTTACATCCTGTCTGCTTTGGAAGTAAACACCGTTTTCTGACTGAATATCATTGAGAATTTGCAAAATATTTTGCTCATAATCAACACCCTGTGGGATTTCTCCAAACTGCTCCTTAATCCAGTTCATATCCCAGTTAAAGTCAATGAGGTCAAGAATAGCTCTGTTTTGTTCTTGCTTACTCATTTGAGTAAATTCAACCGGGTTCAACTGCAAAGGAGTAATAATTGACTTTAAAAAGCTTTCAGGCTTTGTAACCCTGTTACCGTTATCTTTTATGTTGATAGAATCGGCTTTGTTTGTTCTTGCCTTTCTGTCAATAATCAAACCGCTGTCAGTTTCGACAATAATTTCTCCCTCAGATTCACCGTTCTTTACAATCCAATCACGCTTTGATGAATTTGTAAGGGCATATCTGATTGCGTCAAGAACAGAGGTTTTTCCTGCTCCTTTTTGACCGGTAATTTCTATGCTGTTACCGTTAATCTCCTGTTCTGTAATTCCAAACAAAGACTTTATTTTGATTTTTGATGTTTTCATTTTATTTTTCCTCCTAAGCCTGTGTAGGCTTGACATTTTTATTCTTTATCTCTATAATTAAATTAACAAAATTTTTCCTTTGTCCGCTGTAGGAATGGCAGTTCCTCAGCGGACTTTTCTTTTTCTGATTAAGCAATAACCTGTATATTCCCAGTAAAGACCTGTGTTTTTAATCAATCTCAATAACGATTTGTTATTGGGATGTTTATATGCTGATTTAAACAGTTCTTCCTTAAGGGTGTTATACTCGACTGCCAACCGTCCGTACTCCTTTTCCAATGGCTATTCACCGCCTTTCCTCTCTGCACATTTTCCAATACCTGAAAATATTAAACGGCTTGTTAATCCCAATTGCGTAGCATTTATCACAATACGCAAGGTACCTGACTAAAAAATCTAACATTCAGACACTTCCTTTTTCGTCAGTTTGATGTTCGCTCTTGCCAAACTAACAAGGATTGGTGTGAGCAGTATCATCAGCTCACCGCCAAAACCTTTGACAGGTCGTAAGGTGTTTGCGAAATCGTGTGTTATCGCAAATGCAATTATTGATACTGCTGTTATAACCATATAGGCTATGATAGTGCACTTGATTTTTCGTTCTCTTCTCAACCTTGCTCTCTTACGCATTTTTTCACTTCCTTTTAAATTTGTTACAGGCTATTCCTCTATCTCGGCTAATACAATGAAATGAGCGTTTACACTTTTTGCACTGCCCGGAGGGATAACCGGGTTTGTACTTCATCATTTTTTCACTTCCTCTACTGCTCTAATTCAACAAGGTTGAATCAGGGTGGTCTTGAACATAGTCGGTCATACCTTTGCTGATGTTATCGCATATAGCCTTTATGTATTTTGTTTCGTCCTCTTGGGACAGGTAACACTTCTTATTGCCTTTGCTATCCTTTTCGCTCCACAGCACATCCTTACCGTTTACATTGACATAAACTCTTACAGTTAGTGCTGACATATTATCACCCCCCAAATTTTATGTTTGTGTCGGATTGTCCTATTCTATTGGTGAGGAAAAAATGATCACCGCAAGAAGAGTTACTACTACTACAATTACCGCTGTGCTCATCTGAATCATCTCCTTATTGAGTTGAGTATTTTTGACACTCTTTGCATTATAAATTGCTATAATAATCTTCTTCGCTGTCATATTCTTCAATAAAAAAATCATAACCACCGTTGTGACTTTCAGCATAATTTAAAGCGTCTGAATAACTATTGAAATTACCATTTCTCATTTCTCCGTTTTCATAATTGATAATATAGAACATATAAATTTCTCCTTGTCCGGTCTAAAATAGGGTGTCGCATTTTGCTACGCCCTTTTGGCTAAGCTGTTTTTGTTTTAT
>JBJEOZ010000296.1:0-2674 GCA_051880975.1 Ruminococcus sp. | reverse complement strand
GCAACGAGGATATTTGCCGCCGGATAAAGCTGCAAAAACTCGCTTGCCCATTGCTCTGTCAGATGATTGGGTACTACAAAAAGGGACTTGTTGCAAAGTCCGAGCCGCTTCATTTCCATAGCAGCGGCAACCATAGTCCAAGTTTTGCCTGCGCCCACGACGTGTCCCAAAAGAGAATTTCCGCCGTACATAATCCTTGCTACGGCGTTTTTCTGATGCTGCCGAAGCTGTATTTCGGGATTTATGCCGTTAAAGGTAATGTGACTGCCGTCATACTCACGGGGACGGTTAGAGTTAAACCGTTCATTATACATCCTGCAAAGGGTATACCTCCGTGACGGCTCTTTCCATATCCAATCCTCAAAGGCTTGCTTGATTACAGTCTGCTTTTGCTGGGCTATCGTTGTTTCCTTTACATTCAGCTTTGCAACCTTGTTTCCGTTTTCGTCATACACATAGTCAAAGATACGCACATCACGCAGGTTTAGCGAATCTTCAATGATTTTGTATGCACTTATACGGTTTGTGCCGTATGTATTGGTCACTTTTACACCTTTATCGGCACTCTTGTTTTGGATATTCCATTCTCCCGTAAGGTTTGAGTATTTAACATCAATTTTATCACGGGCATAGTAATTTGGAGAGAGCAGCTCAAACACAAATTCCTTGATATGTTCGGGAGGTATCCAAGTCGTTCCGAGTTTTACGGAAATCTCGCCTGCGGTCAAGTCCTTCGGCTGTACCTTTTGCAGATATTCTGCGTTTATTTGATATTCGGAGTTTGCCTCTGCCATTTGCTCCGCTTTCCGCAGCTTTTCACGGACATTGCCGGAAAGATATTCATCGGCAGTCAGATACTTTTGCTCACTATGAGGAAATTCCTCATATTCGGGATTTAGGAATATAACGCCGTGTAAATCTTCATATAGCTGCTGCTCGGTCTTGCCGGAGAGCTTTTCCATAAAAGCAATATCAATCTTTGCTTTCTCGGCAATAGATACCGCCAACGCTTCATCAGCCGTATCGACCTTTGTTACCTCGTGCTTTGCTCCGATTGTCCTTTTGGTGAACATATCTGCCTTGCGCTCAAGTTCGCCGTTTTCATTTAACACCTCTAAAGAGCATAATAAAAAATAACTGCTGTCCTCGGAAAAGGCAAGAGCATTGCCCCGTGAATTGATAAGTCCGTATTTCTTTGTGAAATCATCATAAAGAGTATTCAGCTTTGCCTGCTGTGCCTTTATTTCATCATCGGAGTAGTTTTCCGTCTGATATTCTATTAAGGTTCTGACGCAGTCACGAAGCTCAATCATACCTTTTACACGGTTTTCTGCGGTAGCGTTCATCTCAATTTTACGCATAAGACTGTTTTCACGGAAATATATATCCCCGTCAACAACCGTATAACTGAAATTTCTGACATTAGGATCGGCAGGAATAGTAATTTCCTCGTCGTTTGAAACATCATCAAATTCATACTCGGTAACAGTTGCGTGTATGTTTTGAATTGCTCCGTCAAGCTGCTCGGCAAGCGTTGTGTTTTCATCGGGAATACAGGTAAGCTCCGGACCGAACGGTCCGCTGACCTCCGTCAGCTCGCCCATAACCATATCGGGGTTATCCAAAAAGTATTGATTTACAGGCTGTCCTGTTTCGTGTTGTCCGACATTTACCCAATCGGGCATTATATCCGTCATTCGCTCACGCTTTTGAAGGAATAGAATATCCGCTGTAACATCTGTCCCTGCATTTTTCTTAAAGGTGTTGTTCGGCAAGCGTATGGCTCCGATTAAGTCGGCTCTTTGTGCAATGTATCGCCGTACCTTTGAATTACGCTTATCCATAGTGCCGGAGGAAGTGATAAAAGCCACAACGCCGCCCGGACGCACCTTATCCAAGGTTTTTGCAAAGAAAAAGTCGTGTATGAGGAAATTATATTTATTGTACTTTTTATCAAGCACCTTAAAATCTCCAAAGGGTACATTGCCGATGGCTATATCGAAAAAGCTGTCGGGAAGTGCCGAGTCCTCAAAGCCTTGTATGGCAACGGAGTTTTTCTGATAGAGCTGCTGTGCAATTCTGCCCGTGATACTGTCGATTTCTACACCGTACATTTTGCTCTCACTCATACTGTCCGGCATAAGCCCCATAAAATTGCCGATACCGCAGGACGGCTCCAAAATGTTACCTTGTGTAAATCCCATATTGGAAAGTGCCTTATACATTGCCTTGATTACAACAGGCGGAGTAAAGTGTGCCGTAAGGGTAGACGCTCTTGCTTGCTCATATTCTTCGGGCGAAAGTGTGACGATAAGCTCCTTGTGCTCGTCCGCCCAATTTGATTTTGTTTCGTCAAATGCGTCAGCAAGACCGCCCCAGCCGACATACTGCGATAAAATCTCCTGTTCTTCGGGTGTAGCAAGCCTGTGGTCAAATTCAAGCTCGTGCAAAAGGTTTACGGCTTCAACATTCCGTCTGAATTTCTCTTTTGTTGTTCCGTATCCGAGTTCGTCATTTGATATTTGAAAATTGTGACGCTCGGAAACAGGTATTTCGGGATATACAACGGTATTCTGTACCTTCTGCGGCTTTGCCTTTTGAAACTCTGCCGTTATCTGAGGCTTTTCCTGTTCGGCAACGATACCCTTAACAAAGTCAATGCTTTCACTGCGGA
>JBJEOZ010000295.1:0-13196 GCA_051880975.1 Ruminococcus sp. | reverse complement strand
CTTTGTTAGCAGATAGGTTTCACCGTCGTTATTGGTGAAGTATAATTTTCTTCCCTGGGAATATACTCTGCCATCATCGGTAAAGTATTCGTCAGTTTTTGGAATATATGTGTTTACAGTTGTTTTTGTTTTTCCCTTTGTTGTCGCACTTGCACCCATTGGTACAATTAGGATTGATAAAGCTATAACAACAGCTAATGTTAATGATAATAGTTTTTTCATAGTAATACCTCCTTAATCGTCATATGGTAAATTTTCTTCAGAATATTCACGGTAAATCAGCTTATCTCCGTATTGACACTTTTATTTTGTAATGGTATATTGGTGAACAGGGATGATTAACATTTTTTGTGACCCTGTCGTAACCAGGTTATCACAAAAATGTTGGTCATCTCTTTTTTTGATTACCAGTCGTCAATATCATTGACCGGGTCATAAAAGCTTTTCTCATAATAGATTTTTCTACAGTGGTAAATAAGTGAACAAATCTCGTTTTCTCCTTCTGCTTTACACAGTACAGTTGGTGCACCACCCCTACTGCCCACACTTAGAACAATTTTTGTGTTGATTAGCAGATAAGCCTTGCCGGGGATAAAATACGCTTTGTTTATAACTGTGTCTTTTTCTTCAACGCCCAAGGTTGCACCCAAGGCTTCTACACTGCAAAGTTTGTATGTTTGGTAATCAATATCTGTTTTTCTGTACAAATATTCTTTCCCTGTAGTAGGATTTTTTTTGCCATATACTATTGTCCTTGCATCATTGGCTGTATATATCTTAGTTATGTTTTTGGCTAATAGTTGGTTGGAGCCGTATTTGTCAATTCTTCTTAAATTATTAACCTTGTTTACATAGTAAAGATAATTCTTTGTGCCAACAATTTGTGAAGCCTTAAAGGACTTTACTTTGTTTGTTGCAAGGTCATATACCTTGTTTTCGTTATTAAAATAAATTTTTCCGCTAAATAAAGTTAAATCCCAAGGATTGTAATATTCATAGGCATAGTCGTCATTACCGTCATTTGGAATACGGCGTTCAAACAGAGTTGTAGTTTTGCCATCCTTGATTTTACTAACTCTTTGATTGCCGTTTTCGTCAATTATAGTAATAATGACAGCAGAACCGTAACCGCCCAGTAATTTGTGGGAATTGGCTTTACCGTAGAGTCTTTTTCTGTTTTTTCCTCTGGTGTCGACTGAATATATATTGCCTCTTTTATAATAATACACCGTATCTCCTCTTGTATAATAGGAACCTACAGGATTTCCCGATGTTTTTGTCAGCAAATAGGTTTCGCCGTAGGATTCATGAAAGTATAGCTTTCCTCCTTGTGAATATGCCCTGCCATAAGAGTTGAAGTATTCATCCGACTTTGCAACATATGTTTTTACAGATTTTTTCGGTTTTACCTTTGCACTTGTACCCATTGGTACTATCAGAATTGATAATGCTATAACAACAGCTAATGTTAATGATAATAGTTTTTTCATAGTAATACCTCCGTACATAAATTTTCAGTTTGTTTTATATTAAAAATTAATATCCCATTTCAGTTTTCCTCCTGATTTAATAAAATTTAATCCTTTCACTATATACAACAATAAAAAAGGAAAAAATGGGACAGATTTTACTGAAAAATTTTTAGTTTTTGAAAAAATTTTCAAAAATATTCAACTCGTAAGATTTCAAAAGGTTGGTGGGGACAGAAAATTCCCCCAAAAAGAAATTAACCTTTTTGGGGGAACCAATTAAATGACCGGATTTACTTCTAAATCGTTGTTATATTATTTACCTGCTTTCTTTGCCGGTTTTTCCCTATAAAATTGTGTTATAGAAAGCACTAACCGGGCAAACCCTTTCGGGCTACTCGGTTAGTGCTTTTTTTCAGGGCTTAATGGGACAGCCCTCTCATTTTAATAATAACGAGTTTATTTGTTGCCGGGAATACTTTTGGTCTTACCATTTTTGTTGCAAATATATATGACAAATGCCGAAATGATGAGCAAAAGCAGAGAAATGACAACACAAGCGGATACTGTTTCTCCTGTGGAAACACTGCCGTTATCAGGCGGTACTGTACTGCCACTTTCAGTAGCAGGCTGTGTGGTTTCGGCAGGAGCTGTTTCAATATGTGCAATTACCTCCATACTTCCCTCAGTATGTACTGCATCAGCCGTTAAAGAGGTTGTAAAAAGTACTGAACATACTGCAACAAACAGCAAACACAGACACTTACATATTTTTATCCATTTCATTTTAGATAAAACTTGTGAAGTTAATTATAACGGAGCAACTGATTAACGCTCAATTAATGCACTGTGGAATGCTAAAGTACCGCTGTAGTCACCTGCGATTTCAGAAAGAGTCTGATTGTACAAAGCGTTCTGATTCAAGGCAAGGGTAACATCCTGTTCGCTATCTTGTGAACCGTATAGGAATGTACAGAGATGATAGCCGTATTGTCCGGGAGTTGCGGTTGAATTAATTGGAGTATTTTGGTCAATATTTCCTTCGTTAACTGTAGTATCATAAACATCATAAGCTATTGTGAATGGATCTGCTACATCCTTTTGTGAAATGTAGAACTGATCATCTGTCGCAGTGCTGTCCTTCACATAAACAGTTACTGCCTGATTGCTTTTAATATTTAGTTCTGTTGCTGCAACCTGAAAATCGTAGAAGGTATAGTGGTCAGTTTCGTCGGTGTCGGGCTGGGTAAGTGTGCCGAAATCAGCGCTTTCAGGGATTGTGATAGTGTAGCTTACATATCCCGGGTCTACGATGTTAGCTTTTACTTCAGTAGAATTGTTCGGATCTACGTCAGTGAGTTCTTTTGTAGCTTCAACAGCAGACGCCGACACAACAGCAGTTGCGGCAAGTGCTCCTGCAATTAAAGCAGACATGATTTTTCTTGTTTTCATTGAAAACATCCTTTCATAAATAAAATTTTATTGATAAGAAAGTCATATGTATTATGACATTCCTTAATCACGTAACAATTAGCTTGAACTCCGACTCGGCAGAATTCAGCGGTGTATGCTCCTTGTCAAGGGTAACGCATTTATACACCACCATTGCGGTGTAGTTGCCCTTTTCAAGGGTCTTATTAAGGGGAACCTCTGTAAGTCCGTAGCCCGGTTTAATCAGCTGGGACTTATAAAGAACAGTTCCGTCCTCAAGCTTGAGTGTGGCGTAAAAACCGCACTTGTTAGCCTTTGGGTTGCCAATGCTCAGGGTGAGGGTCTTGTCACCCGACTTCATTACAGCACTACTGTAGCCGGGGATTTGAATACCTGTTTTCTTAGGTTTAGTTTCATCCTCTATGCCTGTGTCCCAGCCGTCGGAGATTTTTCCCACAACACCCTTGGAGTCGGTTGGCTGTTCCTGTGGGAAGAAATTTTGGTACACAAAATATCCCCCAACAGCCAAAGCACCCACAATAAGCAATGTGACGATAATTATTAATAATGGTTTTTTCTTTGATTTTGATGTATTATCCAACTTTTTTCCTTCTTTTTGTACCGAAGATTACCACAAGGGCAAGTATTGCAACAGTTAAAATAATTAGGTTAACAGGAGATTCACCTGTATTAACCGAACCCTCAGTGCCGTTACCTGGAGTTACCTTTTCCGGTGAATTATCCACAATGGCAAATGACATTGGGTGTGAAACTGTAAACACAGCCATTCCCTCATTAACAGAATCAGGTTTATAGTAAACTATGTTGCCCTCTGTATTTATTCCGGCGAGAAGTATATTCTCCCTGTCAACGGGCACTGAAATTTTACAGAAATCTGAACACCACAGCTCGGCAGGAATATAGTTGCCGTCCTTATCTGTAAGGCTTACAGAATATGTTTTCAGAATTTTATTTTCGCCCTTATCGGAAGATAAAAGCTTGTATTCTTCGGAGTTCTTACTGCCAACGTCATAGCTTATTTTCAAAGCCTTGTGCATTCTTCCCTGTACGGTGATGTCGTTTCCGGCTGGCTTAATTGAGTCGATAAAGAAGTTACCATCAATAATCGGACAGCCTTTGTTGAGATTGGGATTATGCTTCCAGATTACCGAATCATTAGTTACTTCATTAAGAGTTTCGGTAAATTCAGCAGTCTGCATTTCTTTGTCGTCTGTTTTCCCTATGTTTGTTTCATCAAGAAGATGTGTAGAATCCCCTCCGATTGGTGCAAGCCCGTTTATCCCGTCTTTATAAATGTAATATACATTTTTAACCAAAGGTATCAAGCCGTCATATCCGTTTATACCTGCAACCGAACCTTTTTGATTCTCGGAATTACTTTCCACCGTTGCCGAATTGTAGGAGCTTTCTATTCTACCGCCGTTCTTTCCTGCAAGTCCGCCTGAAATTTCAGCTTTTGAATTACCTATCTTGCCGTTATTTGCACAGCCGTAAATTTTGCCTGTGTTTACTCCTGCAATGCCTCCGCATATTGTACCTGACACAATGGCAGAGCTTCGACAGCCTGTAAGTGAACCGCTGTTTTCACCAACGATACCACCGCTTATCTCACCGTTGATACTTGAGTTAAATTCAGGTGCATAATATTTATTTTCGTTTTTATTTATGTAACCGGAGGTAATATTTACACCGCTTGTGCAGTGGTCGATTGTGCCTTTGTTTACAGCCACAATTCCACCGGCTGTTTTGGAAGAAGATGAGAAATCACAATCGAAAACGAATAAATCCTTTATACTTCCCTTTTCGCCGATAAATTCAAACAGTCCTCCGTAATTAGGTGAATTAACATTAAGACCGATAATGCAGTAGCCCTTTCCGTCAAATTTACCGTTAAAAGGCTTGTTGTCCGACACAGAGCCTATTCCCTGTGTCCACTTTGAATCATTAGACGCTTTTATATTATTTTCAAGAACATAATCCGCACTGCCATAAACTTCATAATCACTTCTCACAAGATTTGAAAGCTTTACAAGGTCGTCATAGGTTTTGATTTTGAAATTACCGTCACCGTCCTCAGGGAAAGCAGGTTTTTCGGAATATGTGTTGGAGTAACTGTCCTTATATTCAAGATAATACACCGTACCGCCCTCAAATACAGGGTAATCGTCAGGAGGATTTCCGTTGTCGATATTCTGATACCACACCTGACTTCCGTCTGTCACCTTGTGGTTAAGGAGATAAGTAACCTCACCCGACTTAAACACTTCAGCAGTTTTTGCTGTTGCAGTTGCACCGGACATTCCACCGCTACCAAATGCAAGGTCGGAAGAAGAGTCAAGATAATAGTTGTTATCTATATTTGCAGTAGTGTAATTTCTTGCCCAACCAATAATCGCTCCGCAGTAGGTTGTGTTGTTGCCGTTACTTACCTTTCCGTAGTTATAGCAATCCTTAAGGGTTGGGTTTGTGTTCTTTACATATCCCAGAATACCGCCCACATAAGCACCGTCCTTTGAGGCACTTACAGTACCGTGGTTTGCACAGTTGCTGATTCTCGCACCGGCATTTGAATATCCTACAATACCGCCGATACAGTCGTGAGAATCCTTTATATTCAGAGTACCGTAATAAAGGCATTTATCTACAAATGTTTCTTTGTTTTCGATACAGCCTACAACACCTCCGATATGGTGGAGTACTCCGGCTGTATTGGAAATGTTCACATATGAAGTAACCTTTGAAATATTTGCACCGTCAGCACTTCCTACAATACCGCCGACATAATCTCCGTCAGAGGAGAGGACTATATCACCGTTAAGTGTAAAACTCTTTATTGTTCCCGATGTTTTTCCAAAGAGTCCTGAATATTTTGAGGTTTTCGTAATTTTAAGATTGGAAATTGTGTGGTTATTTCCGTTAAATGTACCGCTGAAGTTCATTATCGGCGACCATTCACGGCTTTCAAGATTAATATCCTTAACAAGAACAGCGTTTGCGCTTGTATTCTGTTTATCAAAATCGGCGTGAGTGCTGTCATTGTTTACAAGGGACGCAAACCAGAAGAGGTTTCCGCCGTTGGTGATTTGGTAAACACCGCTGTTAAGGGTTGCAGGTTGATACTGACCACATATTGTACAGAAACCGTTATCATTAAACTTGTGTCCCGATGGTTCATCACTTAACTCATAGTTGCTGTATGTCTTACTTTCACTGTCACAGACATAACCGAAGTAAACCGTACCACCCTCAAAAACAGGATAGTCATCGGGAGTTTTTCCGTTGTCTATATTCTGATACCACGCCTGAGTACCGTCAGTCACCTTGTTGTTAAGAAGATATGTAACCTCACCTGACTTTAACTGCTGTGCTGTCTTTTTCTCTGCGAGGGATTTGTTGCTGTCAATTCCCAAGGTTCTGTCGCAGGTAGTGTCAAGGTAGTAGTTATTCTTAACACCGTCAAGGCTACATTCATCATATACCTCACCTATAATTGCACCGCAATTTACTTCATCCTTTTTTGAATTACCTACACCTGTATAGTTGTAGGAGTTTTCAATGCTGACATCAGTACCGGTGGCACCGCCTAAAATACCGCCAATGTCACCGAATGTTTCGGGGTATTGAATACTTCCCACATTGGCACAGTTGATGATTTTTGCGCCGTTCATATCAACACCCACGATTCCGCCGATAACGGCTGCGGCGTCTGATATTTCAATTTCCCCTGTGTACATACACTTTTCAATCTTGGTTTCGTTGTTTCCAACCACACCTACAATACCGCCTACACTGGCAGAAACCGCTTTGTCTGATGTAGCAAGCTTCACATTTGAAATGATATTGGTAAGAGTGCCGCCGTCTGCATATGCAACAGCTCCCCCAACATATTCATTTTTAAGTGTGAAAATAGACTTTGTAACATAATAAGTTCCGTCAACAGTAAGGTCCTTTATGTCTGCCCCCTGAATGTAGCCGAAAAGACCGCAGTAGTCGTATGGTTCGTCAAATTTAAGATTGCTTATTTTGTGGTTGTTTCCAACAAATTCACCCTTAAAGGGATATGAATTTGTGCCGATTGGACTAAGCTTATCTTCATAGCCTGTCATATCAATGTCAGCACACAGATTTGCTGTTGTATCTGTGTTTATTCCGCTGTTCATATCGTTAGAAAAATCTATCAAATCCTGCGGTGTATAAATATCATAGGTTTCTTTACCTGCATCAAAGGCAAAGGTTGTGTCGGAGTATGGCATTGGATATGTGAATGTGTAGTAATCTCCGTCAGTTTTGAGAATATCTAAGTCGTCACGGTCGCAAAGGACAGTTTCGGTTTTGGCGGAGTTATTTCTAATGCACTTTAAAGACTGCAAGTTGTATCCGTCCACAACCTTGAATTTTAATGTAATCATCTCTCCCGATTCAATCACAGCTGACGGTGACGCATCTCCCTTAGTTGTGCTTATAATCTCCTCACCCTTGCTGTTACAAATACTTGCCTCCATATGTGCAGGGATTTTAAGAGTAGCCTTCTGCTTGTAATCATCACTTTTGTTAGCAAGAATTACAGAATAGTAGTACTTGTCACCGCCGTTATCACTTTGGAACAGCTCTGCTGAATAGTCCTTTGTAATCACAGAGGAGCCTGACATTGGCGAGTTGCCCTCCATAACCTCAAAGCTTTCATAGGTTGTTGTGAAAGGCATTTTAACGCCTAATTCATAGCTTGGAGTCATCAAAAGTGTAAGGTCGTCGCTTGACACCTTTGGAAGATAACCCTCAAGGTACTTTACAGGTCTGCTTCCGTAATAGCGGAAAGGTAATGTATTAAACAGCGGGAAAATATCCGCAGTACAGGCAAAGGTGTTTACACCGTCGGACATAACCTTGCTTGTAAGGTTAAGGTAGTCACAGCTTGGGATATGTATATCTGCCCTGCCTGACATCTCAATTTTTTCATCCATAGCAATAGCTTTTACTGCAGAGGTATCGCTAAACTGATTTGGGTCAAGAATGTAGTAAACTCTCTTTTTGTTGCCTGTCTGCGTCATTACACGGTTAAAGGAAACATTTTCCGAAATATATTCCCTCATTGTGGTTTCCGAGTCGACCGTATAGGAGCTACGGTATTCATTTATCTTCAGGTTGCTTACAACAGCGTCCTCAGGCTTCATATAGCTGTCAAGGGAAAAGGTCTGACTGCTGTCTGCCTCTAATTCCTGATTTAACATAGCCTCTATTTTATCCTTGACGGTGTTCTCCATAAGGGTATGAAAATCATTTTGACAGGTGATGTAGCTCTTGTATGAATTGGAGCTTTTGCCGTCCTTGATTACATTACCCTTTTCGTCCTTTTGGCTTTCGTAATCGTTAATAAAAATGCCCTGCTGATACAGATACTCGTTGTACATCATCTCAACCATAATCAGATTCAAAATCTGCTTTTCGGCATAGTCGTGTACAAATGAATATTGCTGATGACTGAACTGAAATCTGTTGCAGGCATACTGAACAGCACATTCCTCCACGGAGCCTGACAAATCATTTACAAGGTTTATGGCAAGAGTTTCAATCATACTAATGAAATTCTCATTCATCTCGGGGTCGTAAAACATTGAATGTTTCCTCTTTTGAATGTCGTTATAATCCTCCATACTAGAAGAACCGCCATACATAAGGAGAAATTCATAAATCAGCTCTTTAAGGTCACTGTCAACCTTAGCCTTTAATTCAGTTTCAGACAAATTCATTTTTTTGTAGCTGATAGCATTTTCCAAATATTCTTTGTACTTATCAAGGGCATTTGTAGCTTTTTCCCCTGCAATTACATCGTCAACCTCTGACTTCCACATATTTTCAAGGTTAGTCTTTGCAGTATTGATTGCGTCCTGGCTTTCCATACTTTCAACAGCAGAAAGTCCGTCTTCAAGCTCTGCCTCAATAACATCAAGTCTTTCATAAATTTCCTCGCAAAGCTCCATAACCTTATTTACAGCTGCCTCTTCACCGCTGGAGAAAACCCAGTCTGCTATAAAGGAAAAGCACATCTCTGCCTGTTCGTTACCGGTTGCCTCACCTAACTTTTCACAGGCTCCGGCGGCAACACGCATTCCTGTTTCAACCAGCTTTTCAACACCGATACCCTTTAGCTCTTCCTTAACATCAAACTCTGCCGACACCGGCATAGTCAGTGTTCCAAATACAAGAATGAGTGAAAGGAAAACGGCGGTTATTCTTTTAAGTAATGTTTTTTTCAAAATAAATCACCTAACTTTTTCAGTTTTTATAAAGTAACTGACCGCTGTATAGCTGTTACTTGCTTTCAAACGCAGACATTATAAGTCTTACTCCGTAAACCATAAGCTCTATACCAATCATATAACCGATTGAAAAAGCTGCAAACAGAAGATGGGTTGCACCGTAAATACCTGTGATGAGGACAATAATGCCTAAAGCTAAAGAAAGCCCCCACATTTTTCCGCCCATTTTCTTCTGTGCAAAAGCACCGAAAATGCTGACAGCACCGGAGTAGATAAGCCAAAATGCAAATATCATAAGGATAATCAAATCAAGTGTACCACGAACACCGGAGCTGAACATTGCAAGCAAAGCTACAACAGCACAGGCAATGCCGATAATCAGCCCCATAACGCCGTTAGCAACAAGTTTTCCGTCACCCTTACTTTTCTCTTTGGAGCTTGAAAAATAACCAAAGATACTGCTAATTCCATAAACACCAAGCAAAATTGCAACAATCCAGCCTGTGTTAAGAAAACTTATTCCGGGGAAAAACATACAGTAAACTGCCCCCAAAATAGATAAAACACCAATGATACAATTAAAAAC
The DNA here is from genome assembly GCA_051880975.1 of Ruminococcus sp. Classification (GTDB taxonomy): domain Bacteria; phylum Bacillota; class Clostridia; order Oscillospirales; family Acutalibacteraceae; genus Ruminococcoides. The sequence continues at coordinate 3,432 of JBJEOZ010000295.1, read as the reverse complement.
CTTCATAGCTTTTCTCCTTTTTATATTTTCTCCTTATTATAAAATTTTATAGTTGATCTTTTCAATAAACAGTGCCTAAAACGACAATAAAACGGCTCAAATGGACAAAAAACGCATATCCTCCTGTTTTGTAAATTCATCAAACAGAACAGGCACAGATATGCGATGTTTCTAATAATATTTTAATTGTATCCCTCAACCGTTTTTTTCAGGCAGTTTTCCGAAATAAAGCATAAGGGCTTTTTCGGCATCACTGCTGTTTTTGGTGAATTTTATATGTGAAATATCGAATAAAATACAACCGCAGTGACCTTTGAAAGTGGGAAAGCATATTACCTTTAAATAAGTATCAATTTCGGGACTGTAGTCGATTATCTCCAGCATTTCGCCGTAAAGAGTTGCTCGTTCGTAACTGCGAAGCCACTTTGAGTCCATATTGCTGAACAGACTGCCAAAGGAACTGCCGATAAGCTGTTCAAGGGGTAATTTTTCCAGTTTGGCAAGGGCCGGATTGCCGTAACGGAAAATCCAGTCAACAGCGTGACTTTTTTCATTGAATATCATTTCAATATCCGTAAATGCAAAGGGCATATTTTCAAAACTGCTGTAATGCTTGCGGTATTCCTCCTCCGTTGTGGGAATGCCGGCTCTTGTGAAACTGCTGATAATGCTCTTCTGCTTAGAACGAAACTGTTCAATAATCTGATTTTTCTTTCGTAACGTATATATAAGCGACTCGCCGTTGTTGAGGTTAATATTGTCGGATATATCGTGTATCGCCATTGCAGACACAAGGCATCCTCTGTGTGCTTTTATAAATCTATCACCCAATTTTTCCTCAAGCTCTGTGAGCGTCATTCTTGTTTCGTATATCTTACCTCCGGAAACGTGTATCTCCGCTATCTTATTTATCATAAGAACATAAAGGATAGAACTGATGTCAAGCACGATTTTTCTGCCCTTTGAAATAAATGTGATATATTTTGCTTCCTGCAAATAAGACATAAGACACCTCCGATTTTTGATTTTTGTACAGTGTAAGGTTATTATATCATATATATGAAAAATTTCAATTTCACGGAGTTCGGTGATAACCGCTAACTATTACTATACAATTACAAAAGAAAAATGGCCTAAACCTAATGTTTAAGCCATTGTTCAGTGGATGCAGGGGCCGGATTTGAACCGACGACCTCCGGGTTATGAGCCCGACGAGCTACCAAACTGCTCTACCCTGCGATATTCATCACGCCGTTTTCAAGCGTAAGTATAGTATATCAATATATTATCCGTTTGTCAAGGGTTTTATTGTGTAACCTTTTGTTATTTTCAATCGAAAGGTGTTTCATAACTAATTTTTGATTAGTGTCAGTCCATATTTTGGTAGAAAATTTATTGGGTTATTACCATAAAAATTTTCTATCTGCCGTCAAAAAGGGCATATCCTATTGGATACACCCTTTATTATCTACTTTACACAATATTCAATTTTAGTAACTGCTGATTAATATTATTCAAAAAGAGCAGTCATATCCAAATTTTCGATATCCATTATTGGTCTTTTTGTGACGCCTTCGTCATTGCTTTTGCTAATCTGTTTTCTGTCAGACTTGTTCATATTCAAGGCTATTCCTACGCAGATTGCTAAAAGTGCACCAATAACCACCAACACGATAGCGATTACAATCCCTTGAACCATTGGTATTACCTCCTTGTAATACATAAACTATAAACACTAACAATATATCTGTTTCTTTAATTTAATTATAATAATTTTACTTTTATCTGTCAACAGTTTTTTATAAAAAATTAATAACTTTTTTCAAGTCTTTTTAACGTATATTTGATGTGAAAAAGATGTCACAAACGACAAAGCACCGAACCTTGCGGATGGCTCGGTGCTTTGTTTCATTAAAAATGAGGGGTACAATGTAAATCTATTCTTTGATTACATTGAGGAGGGTAGAACAATGTACTTATACTATTACAGTATTGAAATGGTTGCGGCTCCATTTCTTAAGTACAGTTAGAAGTATATACCCCTTATATGAAATAGGGGTTATGTTTATTTGAAAATTATTTGTTGTTTATGTGAAAATGTGCACATTGCCTCCGAAATGTCAATAATTTGGGAATAAATTTCAAACAAATGTTTGATTTTCCTGAAAGACTGTGTTATAATATTAAAAAATAAGGCGGTGATTAATATGAAACCATTGTCAAAGAGTCAACAAAAGGTGTTTGACTATGTTAAGGAATGTTGTGAGGAGGGCAGAGTTCCCTCTGTTCGTGAAATTTGTCAGCACACAGGACTAAAGTCAACCTCTACTGTCCATTTGCATCTTAAAACTTTGGAGGAAAGAGGTCTTATTGAGCGTGACAAGGGTCTTAACCGTTGTATACGCATAGCAGGTGAAGAACGCACAAAGCAAATCCCCGTACTTGGCAGGGTAACAGCCGGTTTGCCTGCCTTGGCAGTGGAGGATATTGAGGGGTATGTTCCTGTTAAGGAGAGCTTTATAAGGGGCAGAGAGATTTTTGCCCTGCGTATTGACGGTGAGTCTATGATTAACGCAGGTATCCTTGACGGTGACATTGTTATTGTGCAACGCACTCCCGTGGCTAACAACGGAGAAATTGTCATTGCCCTTATGGAGGAGGAGGCAACCTGTAAAAGATTTTACAAGGAAAACGGTCACTATCGTTTACAGCCTGAAAATGACCTTTTTGAACCTATTATTGTTGATGAAGTGGTTTTGCTTGGCAAGGTAATCAGCCTGGTGAGAAATTACGAATAGACCTTTGTTTTTAATATCTGTTTTTGATAAAATTTATCCGAAAAAACAGGAAAACAGAGTTACAACGTGAAAATTAATTTGGAAAATCCAACTTGCAAAATCCCCTTTTAGAGGGGATTTTGCCATATAAAGCTTTATTTTTGCGGATAGTGTTTTAATAATAGAAATTTTGTGGTATAGTAGTGATATGTTTTCACGCATAAGGGTGATTAGTGAAAAACGAAAGGAATGATCATAATTGTGACTAAAATTGCAGTTTGTGATGATGACAAAAAGTTTTGCCTTATTATTAAAGAATATTTAGAAAATCAGTTGAAGGAGTTAAATATACAAGGAAAGGTAGAGCCGATATACAGCGGAAGTGATTTGATAGATAGATTTGAAGAATTTTCCCTGATTTTTCTTGATATTGATATGCCGAAAATAAATGGTTTTGAGGTTTATGATACTATTTCAAAATTATCAAGTGACGGAGAGCTTCCTTACATAGCCTTTCTTACAGGCAAGGACGAAATGGTGTTTGACGCTTTAAAAAAGCATCCTCTTACATTTATAAGAAAGTCCGACTACAAGGAGGAGGTCCTCGATTGCCTTAAAAAAATTATTGATAAAACAGAAACCCCCTTTGAATATT
>JBJEOZ010000294.1:0-2689 GCA_051880975.1 Ruminococcus sp. | reverse complement strand
GGTGCCTGTGTGACGGTAATATTGCAGTAGTCGTATTTATCGTTGTAGGTTGTGGCATAGATTTTGCATTTTCCTGTTCTAACGCCTTTAACCTTACCGCTTTTGTCAACTGTGGCAACGGAGCTGTCGGAGGATTCCCACTTAATCTCCTTGTATGCTGTGTCTTTTGGCAAAACGTCAGCAGTAAGCTGATAGGTTTTGCCTGTGGCAACATTGGTTGCGTGTGAATTAAGTCTGACACCGGTAGGCTTAACCTTCACGGTAAGGTGGCACTTTGCCTTGATACCGTTGTTGCTTGTTGCGGTAATATCACATTCACCTGTGCCCACAGCCTTAACCACACCGCCGTCAACAGTTGCCACCTTTTCGTCACTGCTGTCCCAAGCGATTGTATTCCCTGAAACTGTTTTAGGAACAACGGTGTATTCTATCTTTTTCTTGGTGCCAATCATCATAGTAAAATTCTTTTTGTTGATGGTCAGCTTTTCTGTGAGAATATTGTCAACGGAAAATTCGCAAACAGAGTTTACTCCGTTGCTTGTAAAAGCCTTAACACTTGCTTTGCCCTCGCCCACAGCGGTGACAACGCCTGACTTAACGGTTACAACAGATGTGTCACTGCTTTCCCAATATACCATAGGCTCTGCCGAATCCTTTGGATAAACCGTTGCCGAAAGGCTGTATGTATCATTTTGTTGCAATTTTACTGTCTGGTCGGAGAGATGTACACTTTCAACATCCACCTTTCCGCACCCGAAAAGCAACAGACTAAATATAATAAAAGATAATGACAATGATATTATTCTTCTCATCTTATCACTCCCAAAGAGATTTTACTCCATTTCCATAACATTTGCAACAATTTATTTGCGGAATATTTAGGCTGGTAATCAAGTATTTTTTAATGTTTAATAAAAAAATAAAAAAATTTTAAAAATTTTTGAAAAATCTGTCCCATTTTTTTAATTTTTCTTGTTGTATATAGTGAAAGGGTTAATTATCCCAAAATCATATTATTAACAAATTATTTTGAGGTGCATCCAATGGAAAAAAGCGTGTATTAAAAAAGAAAAACAGTTTGACTTGAATTAAAACTTTATTAAAAATGGCAAGGAGGCTTTATTATGAAAAAGCTATTATCAATCACATTAGCAATGGTAATGTTATTATCTGTTTTTACAGTTATGCCAACCGTAGGGGCAGAGGAAGTCAGTTCAGAAACAACAGAAACAGTACAAACTGATGACAAAGTAACTTCCCCTGAGGCGAATACAGAGAAAGCAAGTCGCTTTAAGCAGTACGAGGATTATACCTACGAAATTGTAAGCAACTACGCAATTATCAGACAGTATAACGGTAAGGATAAAAAGGTGGTTATTCCATCTGAAATTGACGGATATAGAGTAAAGGAAATCTGGAAGTTTGCTTTTAGCGGAAATAAAATCATAGAGGAAGTAACAATATCTCACACTGTTACCGACATCAGACAGGGTGCATTTGCGGATTGCACCAATCTTAAAAAAGTGAATTTCGGTAAAAGCGTAAAGATGCTTGGTTCAAATTGCTTTTATAACTGTAAAAGCTTAACCAAGCTTAATCTTCCTATCAATTTAAAAAGCATAAGATGGGGTTTGATTTCAGGCACATCAATTAAAACACTTAATTTAGGAAGAAAAATATCCCATATTAACCCATATGCAATGGATACCAACACATTGGAGAAAATTGTTGTTAGTGAGGCAAACAGGCATTATTCCCATAAGGACGGAGTTCTTTACAACAAGAGAAAGACAGCCCTCGTAACCTGCCCAAGAGCAATAAAGAAAACAGAACTAAAGATTCCTGAAACTGTAAAGAAAATCAACACAAATGCCTTTATGAAGAATAAAACCTTGAAGAAAATTATTTTGCCGAAGGCTCTGACAAAAATTGAAGATAATGCTTTTGCTTCCTGTAAAAAGTTAAAAGAGATTACAATACCTAAAAAAGTTCAAACCATACAATGGTGTGCTTTTGCAAGTTGCAGAAAGCTAAGCAAAATCAATTTTGAGTCAGACAATAAAGTTCATATAGAATTTTGTACATTTATGAATTGTGAAAATCTAAAAAGCGTTACAATGCCAAACTTTCATATTGAAGAACTTAATGTCGGAGGCAATTTTGAGGGTTGTAAATCACTGAAGAGTGTTTATGTTCCGTCATATGTAATAGAAATTCCTGCACATGATTTTATGGACTGTCCAAATCTTAAAAGCGTAACAATCCCATCTACCGTCAAAAAGATAGGAAAGCAAGCGTTTGGGTATGTGCATTACGGTAAGAATTACAAAACCAAAAAGGTTAGTGGCTTTACAATCAAAGGTAAAAAGGCTCAGCAGCCTACAAGTACGCAAAGAAAAACGGCTTTAAGTTTGTTGCGATTTAGCTATATCTCATAAGCAAAGTTTTTGAGGGAGGTCTTACTATGAAAAAACTAATATCAATCACATTAACAATAATTATGATTTTGTCTGCATTTACAGTTATTCCAACAGCAAGTGCCAAAGCTAAGGAATATAAAAGCAAAAATTGCATCTACACTCTTAACAGCAAGGGCGAGGCAACAGTAGTGGGTAACTACTATAAGGGTTATTCCTGGAAAACACCGTCTTACTGGAAAATACCGTCAAAATTAGATGGTCATAAGGTT
>JBJEOZ010000293.1:0-2719 GCA_051880975.1 Ruminococcus sp. | reverse complement strand
AAATCAATATTTTTTTAAACATTTTGTAACCTTTTACTCCAGTTTATCTAAGGAAAGATTAAAGGACGGGATAAATTCTTCCATAAATTTGTCAACAACAGGCATTTTCATATCCTCAACAGCCTTAACAAGTGTTTTGTAGGCGTCGGTAAATTCTGTGTTGCCCACCTTTATCTCGTCTATACACTTTGTTATGGCAGACAGCTTATCCCCTGCTTTTACATATTTCCAAAGCACTTCTTCCTCCTCAGAATAGTGAAGAATATTCTCATAATACTTCTGAAGATTTTCGGGGAGCATAGACAATAGGCGGTTTTCGGCTATTTCCTCCACCTTTTTGTATGCCTCCTTGATGTCCTTGTTAAAGTATTTTACAGGGGTTGGCAAATCACCTGTGATGATTTCGCTTGCATCGTGATACATACCCAGCATAGCGCCTCTTTCGGCATTCAGCTTATCCTCAAACATTTCATTGTGCATCAAAATAAGACAATGGGTGAACATTGCAACCTGAAGTGAATGTTCGCTGATGTTCTCATTATTTGTATTGTTCATCAGTCCCCAACGGTTTATGTACTTCATTCTGTTTACCATTGCAAAGAAATGACTGTTGCTCATTTTTTATCCATCTCCAAAAAAATACAAAATTATTAATGCAAAACAGCAAAAAATGTGTTATACTGTTGATGTATTATAACCTATTTTTTAAAAGTAGTAAATGGGTTTTAGATTTTTATGGGAGAATTTTGGATAATTATGAACCTTAGATTGTCTTTTGGAAAAAGTAAATACAACTACGGTTTGATTTCTTTTTTGTTGGGAATCGGTCTTGCGTTACTATTTTTTGTTCCGTCTATGATTTATAATGAGGGACTGTTCTTATTTTACGGCGACTTTAACGCACAGCAGGTTCCTTTTTATCAGATGATGCACGACTCCATTTTAAACGGAGATACTATGTGGAGCAACACCACAGACCTTGGGGCAAACGTTATCGGAAGTTACAGCTTTTACCTTATGGGTAGTCCCTTCTTTTGGATTACTATGCTGTTCCCGTCAAGCTTTGTTCCTTACTTAATGGCTCCACTGCTTATACTTAAATTTGCTTTTGCATCCCTATTTGCCTATATTTACCTTAAAAGATATGTAAGTCACAAGGGTTTTGCGGTTTTAGGGGGACTTTTGTACGCATTTTCAGGCTTTAGCCTTTACAATGTGTTTTTCAACCATTTTCACGAGGCTATTTTAATTTTCCCTCTCCTGCTGTACGCCATTGACGAATATATGTACAACAAGAGGAAAGGCATTGTGGCTTTGGCTGTGTTTAGTGCTTGTGTGCTGAACTACTACTTCTTTGTTGGTCAGGTAGTTTTTGTTATAATCTACTGGGTGATAAGGGTTGCAACAAAAACTTATCCTAAAATAAAGTTTAAGGAGCTTTCACTCCTTGCATTTGAGGTTGTTATCGGATTTTTAATGACCTTTGTTATTTTGTTGCCATCAATTTTGTCGGTAATACAGAACAACCGCCTTGACACTTGGCCTGAGGGCTGGAATGCTGTTTTGTATGATGTTAACCAAAGGTATGCTCATATTATTGAGTCCTTCTTCTTCCCTCCCGATGTGGCGGCAAGACCTAACTTTACACCTGAAAGCAAGTCGGAATGGGCAAGTATAGCGGCTTGGTTACCACTTGTTGGAATGACAGGTGTGATTGGATTTTTGCAGACAAGGGGCAAGCATTGGCTTAAAAAGCTGATACCACTACTATTTGTTGTGGCACTTGTGCCCATATTTAACGCTTTGTTCCAAGGACTAAATATGAACTACTATGCACGGTGGTTCTATATGATAGAGCTTGTTATGGTGCTTGCAACACTAATTGCACTGGAAAATGCAAAGGTGGATTGGCTGAAGGCTACAAGGCTTTCAGCAGGTATTACCGCTGTAATCCTTGTGTTAATCGGCTTTATGCCCTACAAGGAATATTCCAAGGAGGGTGGAGAGCCAAAACAGAGCTTTGGTTTGGAAAATTATCCCGAAAGATTTTGGATATACGGTGCTATTTCCCTTGTAGGCATTTGCGTTTTTGCATTTATCATCAAGGCTTTTATACACAACAGGAAAAAGCTTATCAAGGCTATGAGCATAGCGCTGTCACTTGTTATAATTGTATACGGAAACTTTATAATATACATTGGAATTTTACAGGGCGGTAACAGTCGTGAGTTTATTCAGGACTATGCACTTAACAAGGGTGAAAATCTGAATATTGATGATATTAAGGAAGTGAGAAGTGACTTTTACAACTGTGTTGACAACCTTGGAATGTACTGGCAGATTCCCAACATTCAGGCTTTTCACAGCATTGTGCCCGGTTCAATAATGGACTTTTACCCAACCTTTGACGAGGCTCGTGACGTTGCGTCACGACCGACCACAGAGATTTACCCAATCAGGTCACTGCTTTCTGTAAAATACCTTTTTGACGACCCCACTGACGAAGAAAGCTTCTACCAAGACGGAAAACCAAAAATGCCCGGTTGGGATTATTACGACACCCAAAACGGTGTGAATATTTACGAAAACAAGTACTACATTCCAATGGGATTTATGTACGACACCTTTATTTGTAAAGAGGAATATGATAAAATTCCAACTGAATACAAGGATGAGGCACTTCTTAAAGCTATGGTGCTTAGCCAAAAGCAAATCAAAA
>JBJEOZ010000292.1:0-2722 GCA_051880975.1 Ruminococcus sp. | reverse complement strand
TGCATTTATGACTGCCGTAGGTGGCATAGGTTCCGCAGACATAAATCATATGGGAACTGTTGGAGCCGTATTTTCTGCGGCTCAGTGCCTTTCCGCAGTCAGCGCATTTAAGAAGCCCGGAAAAGATATTCAAATCGTCCTTCAGCGTTTCCTTGTATTCTCTGCGCTTGACGGCAATCAGCTCGTTTGCTCTTTCCCAAGTCTCTCTTGATACAATAGGCTCGTGGGTGTTTTCTACCGTAATCCAGTCGGCTTCATCTGTCTTAAAGTGTTTTTTTGTCTTGAAAACCGTATCGGATTTGCAGAGAACACAGTCGCCGCAGTACACACGGTTTCGAATCAAAAGACGAAGCGTATCGGGTCTCCAGATATACTTGGATTCTTCATCGGGAAACATATGGGATTTGTCCTCAATGCCCCTGATGTGCATATACCAGGACGGCACCGGCACTTTGGTTTCCCTCAGATAATCACGGATACGGTGATTGCCCCAGCCCTTCAACACAAGGTCGTAAATCTTAACCACCACCGGTGCGGTTTCCGGGTCAGGGATTAGATGATTGTGATCGTCCGGGTCTTTGAGATATCCAAACGGCGCAGTTTTGGAATGATACTTTCCGTCTTTCGCTCTGGAACGGAAGGCGGCTTTTATCTTCCTTGAAGTATCACGGCTGTAAAACTCGTTGATTACATTTTTCAGTGCCGCATAGTCGGTGCTGTGACTGTTCAGGGTATCAATTCCGTCATTTAATGCGATAAAGCGCACCTTTTTGGACGGAAAATACAATTCCTGATACTGCCCGACAACAATATGGTCACGACCGAAACGGCTTAAATCCTTAACAACTACCACACCGATTTTACCGGTTGCAACATCATCAATCATTCGCTGAAAGTCAGGTCTGTCAAAGTTCAAACCCGAATACCCGTCATCCACATAAATCTCGTAGGGTATCAGTCCGTTCTCCTGTGCATAGCGCACGAGCATAGATTTTTGCGTTTCAATGGACAGGCTCTCACCCTGTCTTTCATCGTCTTTGGAAAGCCTGCAATAAAGGGCTGTCTTCTTAAGCTGCTGTGTCATCTTCTTTTCCTCCTGAAATCATCTTTATACTGTCATTGTAGTGCTGTTTTTTACGGTTAGCGAATGTGCCGTCTGATGACTTCGCTGTGCTTTTGCTCTGAAAAAGCCAGCCGTAAACCTCCGCCGCAAGCTCCTCAAGCGGCTTTTCACCAACGGGAATGCGCTGAATATCTATCACAGGTCTGTTGCTGTTTCTGTTCATCTTAAAACCTCCTTTACAATAATCAGCCGTTATCGGCTGTCTCTGTTTCTCTGTCTTTTCAGGTAAAGCGCATAGTGTTCCAATGCCTTTACGATATAATCTTCCATCTGCTTGTAGGTGGTGTTCGGCTTGAAATACTGCCGGACTCTGTCGGTCGGTATCTTCAAAACCTCCACCTGATTGCCCTTGACCTCGGTCATAATCTCGAATATCTTATCCATTGTCAGCAATCCGTCATTACTCAGTTTTCGCATTCTGACCGACTGAGAAAGTGAGGGGGTGCAGTCCTCGCTTTCTATGGTTTCGATTAAGTTCCTTTGTTCTTCAGGCAGTAAATAGGAAAGCTCCACAGCAGGAGTCAGGGCAATGCGCCCCTCGTCCACCAAGTCAAGCAATGGCTTTTCCAAAAAGGTCAGTCGGATATATCTCTGTACCTGTGTTTTACTGTCCGAAGAAGAATCGGCAAGCGCCTGAACGGAGGTTAACTTCTGACCAAGTTGGTCAGAAGTCCGCCCCTGATGTTTCATTGCCTCCAGCTTCATCTTGTAGGCAAATCCTTTTTCGGAGGGTAACAGCCCCTCACGATGAAGATTGGAATCCACCATAAAGATGACCGCTTCATCTCTGGAAAGCTCACGGATAATGGCAGGGACTTTGTCGATCCCTGCCATTTTGCAAGCATAAATTCTTCTATGACCCGACAGGATTTCATATTCCTTACCTTTCGGGCGTACCACTATCGGTATCAGCACACCGCTTTCCTTTATGCTGTCAATCAGCATTTCCATATCGGAATTATCCTGTATCTTGAACGGATAATTCTCAAAGGGTACGCAGTCAACGACCCTGATTTCTGTAACATTCATTTATCTTTCCCATCCTTTCGATTTGCGTTTTCTCGCTCCTTTTTCCTGCTGTGCCATCTGCTGAAGTACTTCCGGCGGTATTTTTGAAATCACCTTTTCAAGTTCCTTCTGCTTTTGGTTCAGCTCATAAATTTTTCGGTTTGCCTGTTTGAGTTCCAGTTCCTGCTCGTAATTGATACTGCGGTAATTGGAATTGCTGTCACGCTCGCTGAACAGCTCACGCTCCAGATAGGCGATGTGCTTGTCCGTGCTTTGAAGCTGCACCTTGAGTTGAGCCATCTCCGGCGCATACCTGCCGAGAAGGGAAATGGCAGCGTCCTTCTTCTTTGCGTTGTTCACAAGCCCGATGTCATTGATTGCACCGCATATCTCCCCGTAATGGTCGTAAAGCTCGCCGGCAACCTTAAACATAAAGGGTGGAATGTGCTTTCGGTGGGATACCTTTGCCGGTGTGCCTCTTGTGATGTCGGGATATTTTTCGTGCATATATTCGTAGAATTTGTCCTGCCAGCCCACAAGCCCTTTCGGTCCTCCGATAATATCCTTAGAGGACAACCTGCCCTTATCCGT
>JBJEOZ010000291.1:0-2725 GCA_051880975.1 Ruminococcus sp. | reverse complement strand
ACAGCTGCTCTTATTGAAGATTCCAAGCTGGGAATGAGAATGTTGCTGATAGTTTCCGAATCCTTTGAAACTATCAGGTGCTCTAATGCTGTTTCAATCAGATCGCTTCTGTTTTTTGCGTTGAAGCGTTTTATGTTTGAATCGCACATTTGAAGATGCTTATCATCCATATAAATTCCTATTCTGTTTTTACTCATTTTTATCTCCTTTTTTTGTTAGTCGCAATAACGGAATACACTAAAAATGCCTTAAATACTTGGGTAATTGGGTGAAAATATGATTATTGACGCAGTAACGGAACGACACTCTCAAATATGGAATACTGTCCAAAAGTCCCGAACGGCTCTGCCGGACGGTGTTTTCCTGAGTATCCCGCTTCATTGCGGGATACTCTTTTATCCTGCATTTTTATCGACCCTATATTTTGAGGCTGATTTGGGGGTGTAAATCGCCAGAATATTACCGTTATTCAGTTGTGTGTTAACCTCTCAAATCAGGCTCACAAATTGCCTACAATCGAGTTTTATGTCTTGGCCGATTAATTCGTATTAAGTTTTTTGAAAGGGTTTTTAATTGTTCGTTGCTACTTTTGGATACTGGGGTAGCCTAAATATTTAGCACAGTGTATAGGTTTGATTCCTGACCGTTGCCTGTAAACCTTTGTGCTATATCAATCCAGCCACCGTTTTCCAAATCAGTTAATGCCCGTCTTACTGTCGTGACAGATAAGTTACAAGCCTTTGCTATTGTTTTAAGTGATGGATAGCATTGCCTCGTTTTCATATCCGAGCACCTTGACAGGTAGCAGTAAACAACGAACGCTCTCTTTTCAATTCCACTGCCGAATATATCATTTGGAACTCGAAAGTAATTACCTTCTTTGCGATTCAATTTTTCACCTCCTTAGCCACAGATACATTTTCTGTACTATTGATTTGTTATTATTGCTTGTACCACCTCCTTGTGATATTATGGTAGCAGAATTGAACAGCACCCCTCAACTTTTTGCGTGAGGGATTGATAATTACGATTTTTCAATTTTTAATCCATCACAAGGAAGTGATTACTTGAATCCGATTAACTATTTTATGTTAGAGCCGGCAAGGCTCTATGTTCACAATGGAAAAGAAATAGAGTTATACTATTACGAAGAAACAAAGGACGGTTGTTTTGAGCGTAATTATGAGTCAACGGTTAATGACGAAATATTCAAAATGCTTGAAGCCGATTTGTCGTTTATATCACAGGGCAGGAAGAGGCTTTCAAAGTTTTATAACAAGGTTAAGCAAAACAATTCCGACTTCTTCACTTACAGACAATTCTTTGTTGAGGCAAAAAGGATAGTGAAAGAAATCAAGAAATATTCACATCCTATTTCTGCAATTCTGTTATGCTTAATCCAACGATTGGAAGAACAAACTCAATGCCAAATCAGTATTGATGATATGGACAAGATTTGGTATGAAATTGAAACCATAATCTATATGCAATTTAATTTCAAGAAGGATTTAACGCACCTATCACATATACAACTAATTAACGAAAACAGAAAAGTTGTTGCTATGTACGACAGGAATTTAAATCTAAATCTGCAAACCATATATGAATACAAGGACAAAGCATCAAAAGAATATTTGTTACTTGATTCTATTGCCGATTACTACAATGCACTTTTTTACCACTATGTAATTTCAAATCCGATGATTGCACAGTGTAAGTACTGCGACAAATATTTTGTTCCTAAAACGAAAAAAGTCACCCTGTACTGTGACAGAGTGAACAATAACGGTAAGACCTGCAAGGTTCTTGGAGCCAAGCTGACTTACCATAGAAATATTAAGAATGATCCTGTGCTTGATTTGTACCACAAAGAAAAACACAGAATAGAAATGTACTGCACAAGAAGCAAGCTTGATAGCTACGATTTCTTTTATGATTATTATAACTGGCTTGAGATGTTTGAACCAAAAGTTACTGATTACAAAAACGGTGATTATGATGGCAACAAACTAATTGAAGAAATCAAAGAACAAACTCCAAACTATCAACCATACAGCAAAGGTAAAGATTTTGCCGATGAAGAAGGATACTAAAGGTCAAGGCTCGCCAACACAATGGCGAGCCTATTCTTTATCCATCAACAGTTTTACTGCCAACTTAAAACCTATTTCAAATGCCTGACACTCAATCAGCGAAGCGTATTCGGTAAAGCAATCAACATACTTTTCAAACACACCCAAGTCATTATTCTTGAGGGAAGAAGATAATGTTTCGTGATGCCGAGCTATCAACTCAACTAACTCTTTCTCCTCATTGGTAATAACCTTATCTTCATTCGGTCTGATATTCCCGTACCATAGTTCTTGAAGTATATTCACAAACAATCAACTCCTTTGCAGTACCACAACATACCACAAAGGAGTTCTAATGTCCAGATATAATAAGATTTAATAATTATCATTTGTGTAGTGCAACAACAATAAAATTAGTCATCAACTACTTTATTGTTTTCAACCCATTCTTCGTTCTTTTTGATACATTGTCTTATTTCCTCTTTTGAACGATAATAAGTAGGCAGAATATCATTTACCTCGTACATACATAGTGGTATTTTGATATTTGCAGATTGATTATATGAACAATTTGCAAAATGTGTAATGTCAAGGCCGTTGTGTTGAAATGATTCTGGTGGATTAAAATACAAAATAAATCCTAATGGATAAGT
>JBJEOZ010000290.1:0-2726 GCA_051880975.1 Ruminococcus sp. | reverse complement strand
CGATAAAATAAGTCTTGATAACCGTTCAGGTAAAAAAGGTCCTGAGCCGGAAAGCGTAGTTACAGGCGTTATAGGAAATAAAACCTTTGCTTTTATCGCTCTTGAAAGAATAGGCGGAATAATGGTATATGATATTACCGACCCCGAAAATGCCAAGTTTGCAAACTATATCAATTCCCGTGAATTTGATCAGGTGATTAAAGGGGATGTATCTCCCGAGGGTATTTCCTTTATCTCATCCTCCCAAAGTAAAACGGGCAAGGCTATGATAATTTCCGCCTGCGAGGTATCCGGTACTTTGGCTGTCTATGAATGTGATTACAAGCAACCCGTAATTAAAGCGGATTACAGCAAGGTTGATGAAGCTATCGCAAAGGCAAATGCCCTGAACAAGAATGAATATAAGGACTTCAGCGCCGTAGAAACAGCCATAAATTCGGTTGTTCGTGATAAGGATATATCTGAGCAGGCAGATGTTGACGCAATGGCAGAAGCAATAGAAAATGCGATTGCAAATCTTGAAAAGAAATCAGATGAATCTACTACAAACCCGACAGAGCCTACTACTCCAACACAGCCTACTGCTCCGACACAGCCTACTGCTCCAACACAGCCTACTGCTCCGGTCAAATGTAATCACAGCAGAACAAAGACAGTAGGTGCTAAATCTGCTACTTACTTTGCTAAGGGATATACAGGTAACAAGGTTTGTGCTAAATGTGGCAAGGTAGTTAGTAAGGGTAAGGCCATTGCAGTTAAAACACTAAAGACTCCTAAAGTAACTGTTAAATCTACTAAGAATTCTATCAAAATTACTTACAACAAGGTTAACTCTGCAAAAGGCTTCAAGGTAACCTATAAGCTTGGAAAGAAAACTTATGTTAAAAAGTTTACTCTATCTAAAAAAGAGTTAAAGAAATCGAAGGTTACAAAAACAATCAAGATTAAGAAGTCCGGTAGATATATAGTTACTGTTAAGGCTTTCGTAACATCAGGCAAAAAAGTTGCTTATTCCAAGGCTACAAAGCCCAAGACAGTTAAGGTTAAATAATTATAGTTTAACTTGAGAACAACAAAAAGTTTGTACAAAATTGAAACAGGTAATGCAAAACGCATTACCTGTTTTGTGTCAATAGGTAACGAAAAAGATGTCACATCTGACGCGAGAAATTAACTTAAAAAAAGAAGAATGCCCCGTACACGATCTGCGTGTCGAGGCACTCGACTGGTGCGGGTGACCATATAACAAATCTTTTATCCCCTTGAAAAAAGTCAGTGTTTAAGCCATTTTTCAGGGGTGTTTTTTTGTAAAATGAAATTTTGGTGCAGTTTTGGTGCAACACGGGATTTTAAAGATGTTAATGTTGAATAAAGCACTCATAGGTGCAAATAATTAATATAATAACCTTGTAAAAGGTGCAATTAATTAACGAAAAAACATTGTAAATGGTGCAATTAATCCTAAAAATGACTTTAATATTGGTGCGAGTTATGATATAATGTATTCACTAATTGGATTGGAGAAACTTCTATGAAACGAAATGCACTGCAAAAGCTTATAGAATGGAATAACAGCAAACGCAAAAAACCTATGATTGTTTGGGGTGCAAGGCAAGTTGGCAAAACCTACCTTGTCAAAGATATTTTTGCTGAAACTTACTACAAGGATAACTATGTTTACATTGACTGCAAAATTGAGGACGAAATCAGGGATTTTTGCACTAAGACTGCCAATGCAAAGAAAATTATCGAATATATATCACTGCTTAAAGGAAAACAAATCGACGAAAATACACTGTTGATATTTGATGAAGTGCAGGAATGTCCCAACATAGTTTCTTCCCTTAAATATTTTTGCCAAGATTTCAGGCAAATCCCTGTTATTGCCACAGGCTCAATGGTACGCATTAAGATTCAAAGAGAAACACATAAAAGAGGTTCAGGAAATGACGGAAAATTTCTTTTCCCGGTGGGAAAGATAAATCAAATTACCGTTTATCCGATGACATTTGATGAGTTTCTTATGAACAGTAACAGTATGCTTTATGATACAATTAAAAAGGCATACGAAAACAAAACTCCCCTTGATACCAATATTCACGAGTTGGCAATGGAACAGGTGTATAAATATTTGCTTGTTGGCGGTATGCCCGAAGCGGTAGAAGCTTATATTGACGGTGAAAATCTTTTTGAGTCAAGAGAATTGCTTAAGGTTCTGTATGATAATTACCTTTCAGATATGGAGCTGTATCAGGCAAGTCCGGAGGCGATTTTGCGTTCCCGTACATTGTTCACAAATATCTTCAATGAACTTAACAAGGAATCAAAAAATTTTTCTCCCGGACTTATAGAGGAAAAAAGCAAAACAAGAGATTATGCTACCTCTATTCAGTGGTTGACAATGGCTCACATCGTTAATCAATCTTTCCAACTAAAAGAACATATTACAATGCCACTTATGCCTGATAATGAAAGTAACTTTCGTTTATTTCTCGGCGATATTGGTATGTTCTCGTATCAAAGTGGTATTAATGCGTCCTCGTTTATATCAAGTAAAAGGGATAACACTCTGTCAGGTATTTTCTTTGAAAACTTTGTTGCAAATGAACTTATTGCAAAGGATCATAAATTGTTTTACTGGAAGGGAAGATCGTCAGCTGAGCTTGAATTTATTGTTGAGTCCAACAATAAGCTGTATCCCATTGATGTGAAGAAGGGGAAAGGTA
>JBJEOZ010000289.1:0-2727 GCA_051880975.1 Ruminococcus sp. | reverse complement strand
AATACCGGCACGAACAGTAGCATTGTATACCATAGTAAAATCGCCTTGGGAAATTACAGGAATACCCTCGTCTGTGTAATCTGCAACTCCTGTGTATGTTAATTTTGCAGTAGTAAGTTCACTTGCCTCTTCCAACTTACCGCTTATGTAACTTGCAGAAATAGTTGCCTCGTCATTACCAAATGAACACTTAACAAATAATACACCAGACAAAATGACTATGATTATTAATAGTACTATTGGCACTAATACTGATGATTTTACCTTAATACGAACATTACTTTGATTATTTGATTCACTCATGTAACGACACCTCATGTAACAATATTAAACAAAAAATGAGTGTATTTGTTTTTCTTTATGTTTATATTATCATATGTTGATTTATTTTACAATATATTTTAATAAATCTCTACTTTATATGATTGTCAATTCTGATTTTGTCTACATTCCATCCTTTTCCAGTTGACAAAACCGTAAATATCGTTTATAAGGAACATAACAAAGCATACAATCATTGAAATATACGACCTGTCCTCAAATGAGGCAAAGCACCATAGAATAATCAGTACCACATCATTCAGTCCATAGGCTATTGCGTAATAGGGACTTCTTAATGTTGTCAGTCCCACAGCAAAAAAGCTGGTGGCTATTGAAAGTGTACTGAAAAACATATTTGCAGTGTTGAAATACAGGAGGATAAAGTAAAATGCAAAAGTTACACCGCAGGTCAGCAGAGTAAGGTTCAGGATATGAATTTTTTTCAGCCTTGCAATTTTTACCTCATGCTTTCCTGATTTATAGGGATTTTTCAGCCAAGTGAAAACCGATACTGCCGAAATTGGTGCGGTCATACCAAGATAGGTGATAACCTCACCGTAATATGCATATGAATAGGATATTACACCGTACATAATGCTGAAAATAACCATTAGTAACGGACCGAAAACATCACCTTTAGCTGTAAAAATCAGGGAAGTCACTCCCAAAGCCGAGGCAATAACAGAGGGGAGTCCCTGAACTCCTCCTAAAATTGAGGACACCGTAACCACAGTCAAGGAAAAAAGATAAATTATCCATTGTATTTTTGAAAGTCCTTTAAAGGGATTGCGAATTTTCATATTTCCTCCGTAATAATTCTGATTTTTTTACTTTGCAAACAAAAAGCACCTGCGATGTATATCTTCAAAGACCTAACGATATACACACAAGTGCAAAGCACTACTACCCGGTGGCAGTCATTTTCATTTTTTTGATATTATATCATTTTGTATGGTGTTTGTCAATTTTACTTTGGGTATTGACAATAATTAAACTAAAATATAATGTAGTGTTGTAGCGTTTGTTTTTGTAAAGGGTAAAAATTTAACCTAAATTTAACATTCACAGACTTTCTATTTAACTAATTAGTGATAGAATACTACTATGGAGATGATATTTTGATTTACTTCATTGAAGACGATAAAAGTATAAACGAGGCAGTTTTTTATTCACTGAAGAACAGCGGATTTGATGTTAAAGGCTTTGACCGACCATCGGAATTTTGGAGTGCTATGAAAGAACAGTTACCAAGTCTGATTCTTCTCGACATTATGCTCCCCGAGGAGGACGGTCTGTCTATTCTCAGAAAAATCCGTAAAAACAGCGATACTGCAAATATTCCCGTTATTATGGTAACTGCAAAGGATGCCGAATACGACAAGGTTATCGGTCTTGACAGCGGTGCAGACGACTATATGACAAAGCCCTTTAGTATGCTTGAGCTTGTTTCAAGAATTAGGGCGTTGCTTAGGAGAACCTCAAAACCAAAGGAGCCTGAGGAGATAACGGTGGGCAACCTGTCCATAAATCCCGAAAAGCACATTGTTACAGCCAACGGCAAAAATGTTGTCCTGACCTACAAGGAGTACCATTTGCTGTTATTACTTATGCAGAACAAGGGTGTTGTTTTTTCAAGGGAAAAGCTCCTTAACAAAATTTGGGGTTACGAATTTGATGGGGAAAACAGAACTGTTGATGTTCACATCAGAACCCTCAGGACAAAGCTGGGAGAATGTGGCAATATGATAGAAACTATCCGTGGTTTTGGCTATAAGATAGGTGAATAGTAATGACCAAAAAAATCTTTAAAAATATATTTTTGGGTTGCATAGCTGTTTTGGTGTCAACCATTGTAATAATCGTTGGTGTTATGTACGATTTTTACGGTGACGAGCTGATGAAACAGCTACATCATCAGATTAGCACAATCTCCGCAGGTGTTGAAAAAGACGGAGTAAGCTACCTTGAGTCAATAGATATTGCTGACGACGAGCGAATTACCTGGATAGACAGTGACGGAAGTGTAAAGTTTGACACAGACGCCACAGCCGACACAATGGAAAACCACCTTGACCGTGAGGAGATTAAGGATGCTATGAATAACGGAGAGGGGGAAACTGTCCGTTATTCAAGCACTTTGTCGGAAAGGACAATGTACTACGCAAAGCTACTCCCTGACAAAACAGTAATCAGAGTTTCCACCAACCAGTATTCCGTATGGATACTTCTTTTCAATATGTTTCAGCCACTTGCCATTGTGATGATTTTGGCTTTGGTGCTTTCCTATGTAATAGCATTTTTCGCATCAAAAAAGATTGTTATGCCTATAAATCAGCTTGATTTGGAGAACATCAACACAGTTGAAACCTACGAAGAAATCACTCCTCTTGTGAGGAAAATAAGCCA
>JBJEOZ010000288.1:0-2729 GCA_051880975.1 Ruminococcus sp. | reverse complement strand
TAAGGACGATCCTGTTGTTGAAACAATAGAATTCAACGCTCCTGACGGACTAAACAGTATGGAGCTTTCTTACTGTTATAAAGGCCGTTTTGACCGCAACGATGTTGTTTCCCTAATTGTTTATCTCGCCCAAAAGGGATATATCAGAATAGAAGAGGGGCAAGGTAAAGACTTTACACTTGTTCGTCTAAAGCATTATGACGGAAGTAATAACATCGAAAGAATTTTTATGAAGGGATTGTTTGAGAACGGCGACACAGCTACAAAATCAAGCCTTACCAATTCTTTCTACAAAACTGTTGAAGCAATCCGTTTGCAGCTTACCGACAAAAAGAACAAAGAGAAAATTTTTGTCAAAAGTTCCCTTAACAAGAGTTGGATTTGCTATCTTCTGTCTTTCATAACAGTATTTTTAGCAGGTATCAAGCCGTCCTTAGATTATATTTACGGCACTTTTGAAGCTGTATTCTTCACAGCTATTGCAAGTGGAATTATTTTAACTGTATTTGCACTATTATTTAATATTCGCAATTTATTCTCTAAGAAGATTCCGGGAATTGCCACAATAATTATAGGAATAGCAATTACGTTGATTGGTAGTTGTTTTGGTGCAGTATTCTTGGAAGGTATGTTCGTAATATCAGATTCTATGTACTTAATCGCCTTTCTTTTCTCTGTTGTAGTTACCATTGTATCAATGTTCTTTTCAGCTTTTATGAGAAAAAGAACGGAGTACGGAACACGAATTCTGGGCAGAATATTAGGCTTTAAGCGTTTTCTTGAAACGGCAGAAAAGGACAGACTTGAGGCTATGGTTAAGGAAGACCCACAGTACTTTTACAACGTACTTCCATATACATATGTACTTGATATTTCTGACAAATGGATTAAAAAGTTTGAGGGCATAACCATTGAACCGCCAATGTGGTACACAAGCCCGTACCAAACAATGTTCAGCATCTATGCATTCAATAGCTTTATGTCCCACACAATGAAGTCAGCATCCTCATCAATGAATTCTCAACCAAGCAGTAGCGGTAGCAGTGGCGGAGGATTTTCCGGTGGTGGCTCCGGTGGTGGCTCCGGTGGTGGAGGCGGTGGTTCTTGGTAATCGCCAAGCTGTTTGTAGTCACTAAAGGTTAATAAAATCAAAAAGACACTTCTTTATAGCAAAGAGGTGTCTTTTTTTCAAGGCATTTAAAACATTTTTCCGTTGTAGGGAAGTGCGGGCATTTTGTTAAAGTCGTATTTGGCTAAATCCTCAAGTTTTATGTTGCTATGGCTACCCTCGTGTACCATTAGGTTGGAGTCATTGCCCAAATGAACCACCACCACAGGAGTATGCGTTCCGTAGGCATAACCACATTCCCAAGCAGTTCCGCTGTCACTGTAACCGCCGTAATAAAGCATTACAACAGCGTCTGCCCAGTCAATAAACCTTTTGTCATTCATAAAGGTTTCCTTTGACCATAGGGCAGACTGGGTATTTTCGTCAGTTCTTACCTCATTAAGTCGTGGAGAAAATACCTGAAAACCTCGTTTCATCAAAATTTCTTCTGCTTTCTCAACATTTTTCAGTTCTTCCTCGTTAAAAAACGGACTTGCTAAATAAATTTTCATTTTCTGCTCCTTATTAATAATTATTGTTGTAGGGTAGGGGAGGTCGATTATTTTTTATCCTTTTTCTGCTTAACCTTGGCTAAAGGATTGCTTTTAGACGCCTCTTCAAGCTGTTTGTTGGAAAGGTGAGTGTAAATTTCAGTAGTTCCCAAATTTTCGTGGCCTAAAACCTCTTTCAGCACTCTGATGTCAACATTTCCGTGCTGATACATAAGTGTTGCGGCTGTGTGCCTAAGCTTATGGCAACTGTAACCCTGACTGTCAAGACCGATTTTTTCAAGATATTTGTAAACCATAGCCTGTACAGTTTTTGGACTCATTCTCTTTTTTTGGGAAGAAATAAACAGTGCCTTTTTATCCTTTACACCGTCAACAGGTCGTACCTTAAGGTAGTTATTTATTGCATCAACACATGCGTCGTTTAAGTAAATAATTCTCTCCTTATTACCTTTACCAAGTACCCTCACAGTATTGTTACTGCGAACATCAGTAACATTCAAACCGACTAATTCGGATAATCGAAGTCCACAGTTAAGAAAAATTGTAATAATAGCGTAGTCACGCTCCTTATTTTTTCCCTCAACTGCGTTTAATAGCTCAATGCTTTGTTCCAAGGTCAGGTATTTAGGCAGAGATTTCCTCTGCTTTGGCATTTCAAGCTCCTTGCTGGGGTCGGTGTCAAGCAAGTGCTTTTTAACCGTGAGATAATCAAAAAAAGAATGTAGGGTAGACGCCTTACGAGAACGCCCTGCCGACTGAACTTTTCTGTCGTCAATCAGATAATTCATAAACTCGTACATATCACTCAAAGTAATTTCTCTGATAAAATCAATATCAATGTCATCAATTTTTATTTTATCAAAATCATCTGTTTTTGCAGTTCCACGCAAAACCTTAACAAAACGGAAAAACATTCTCAGATCAAGAAAATATTCGCTGACAGTTTTTGCAGATTTTTCTTTGACTATTCGCATATAAAATAGAAAATCCTTTACTAATTCCGGAGCCTCATCCTTAAAATTTACAGCCATTTTTTCACCTTCATTATCGTGGGGTAGAACGACTACCTTATTTACCACCTATATTAAGATAAATATAAAATTATACAA
>JBJEOZ010000287.1:0-2731 GCA_051880975.1 Ruminococcus sp. | reverse complement strand
CGACCTTATCACACCGCAGACGCTGGAATACGGCAAAAGCTATTCCCTTGTGGAAGTACAAGCCCCGTATGGGTATGTCTTAAATTCCGAGCCTGTTTATTTTGATGTGGTGCAGGAAAATTCCGAGGAAGAAAGCGGCATTACCGTTATTGAGGTAGTACGCTCCAATATAGCACAGAAAGGTACAATTACCGTAGAAAAGTCTGGCGAGGTATTCAGCTCCGTGGCAGGCGATAAGGGATTGTATCAGCCGATTTTCTCTGTCAGCGGTCTTGAGGGTGCAGTCTATGAGATTACCGCAGCCGAGGATATTGTCACTTTGGACGGAACGGTCAGAGCAAACAAGGGCGAGGTTGTGGATACCGTTACGACAGGAAAGGACGGTACAGCAAAATCCAAAGAACTGTATCTCGGAAAATATGAGGTTAAGGAAATCACAGCTCCGTATGGAATGGTGCTGAATGAGGAAGTCCATTCTGTTGAGCTTGTGTATGCAGGACAGAATGTTGATGTAACGGAAACGGATACTTCTTTCTATAATGAAAGACAGCGTGTTGAAATCGACCTCATCAAGAGCCTTGCCATTGATGATGCCTATGGCATTGGCAAGAACGGGGAAATCTTTGATGTGACCTTTGGCTTGTACGCCGCAGAGGAACTCACAGCCGCAGACGGAAAGACCATTCCTGCGGACGGTCTGATTGAGGTCATTTCCCTTGATGAAAGCGGTCACGGGAAAGCAATCAGCGACCTGCCGATGGGCAGCTATTATGTGCAGGAAATCTCGACCAACTCCGCATATATTGTCAGCGATGCAAAATACCCTGTTATTTTTGAATACGCAGGACAGGATACCGAAACTGTCCGCATCACAGCCAATGAGGGCGAAGCTATCACAAATGACATTATTTACGGCTCTGTAAGCGGTAAGAAATCTGATGAGGACGGAAAGGCTCTGGGCGGTGCAGTTATCGGTATCTTCAAGACAGGAACTACCGAGTTTACAAAGGAAAATGCGATTGCAGCTACCACATCAAAAGATGATGGTAGTTTTTCTTTTGCCAAAGTGCCGTATGGAACTTGGATAATCCATGAAATCGAAAGCCCGAAGGGATATGTACTCTCCGAGGAAGAAATCGCTGTGACTATCGGCAAGGTGGACGAAGTTGTGGAAATCGAACTTGTCAACTACTTCATTAAGGGCAATATCGCTTTGACAAAGGTTGATGAGGATTATCCCGACAACAAGCTGTCTGGTGCGGTATTTGAGGTTTACTCCGATATAAACGGCGATGGGAAACTGGATAAGGACGATACGCTGCTTGGCGAAATGAATGAACTCGACGGCGGTGTTTACCAGATGAGTGAACTCCGCTACGGCAAATATCTGGTAAAGGAAACCAAAGCTCCGACAGGCTTTGTGCTTGATGAAAATGTGTATGCCGTATCCATTGAGGAGAACGGCAAGACCTACACCGTGGAAAACAAGGCGGGTGTGGGCTTTATCAATGCAGCACAGAAAGGCTCTCTTAAAATCGTAAAGACTTCCTCTGATGGTAAGGTGGAGGGCTTCTCTTTCCGTGTGACAGGCGTGGACTATGACCAGACCTTTAAGACAGATAAGAACGGAGAAATCGTGATTGAGGGCTTGCGGATTGGTGACTATACCGTATCCGAAGTAAGCGACAAGGCTTCCGCAGGATATATCCTGCCTGCCGATAAACAGGCAACGGTCAAGGTGGACGCTACGACTATCGTGCAGATGCACAATGAGTTCAGGGATACCCCGAAAACAGGCGACGACTTCAATCTGGGCTTATGGGTAAGCCTTGCGGCTCTGTCTGTTGTCGGTGCGGGCGTTCTCGGATTTGTCGGCTATAAGAACAGAAAGAAGAAAAAGGAGGACTAATTGATGGACGCAAAAACCATTATCGCAATCGTGCTTGTCGTGTTCATTGTGGGTGCGGCGGTATGGCTGAATATCCGTAACAGAAAGAATAAGTAAGTGGTTTGGGCGGCTGAAAAATGCCGCCCTTTCCTTTATGGAGGTAACAATGAGAAACCTTAAAACCATTGAAAAGAAAGTCAGGGCTGTTCTGGAAAAGAATGAAGATGCCAGAAATGACGATATGGTGCTGTATCTTGCACTTTGTAATGCCTGTCTGAAGGATGCAGGGGCAATGCCGCTTGCAGAGATAATGACGCAGCACAAATATCTCGGTCTGCCGAGCTTTGAGAGCGTCAGCAGGACACGCCGCAAGCTGCAGGCACGGTATCCAGAGCTTGCAGGGAGCCGCCCTGTTCAGAAAATGAGAGCCACGGGCGAGAAAGCCTATCGACGTTATGCCAAAGAATAGAGAGGTGCTTATGGACGAAGAAAAACGCTCCAATCAGAACTATGAAATCATCGAGAGCTGTACTATCGGGAGTACAGAGCTTGTCATCGGTCACAATCCCAACGCACCCAACCCTTATGTGTGTTGGTACTGCAAGGGCGGCTCAAATTATTTCTGGGGTTATTACACGAATGAGCTTGATGATGCACGGAAAAAGCTGAATGAACGATACCAGTCAGAGTGCCGTATGCCCTATAATCAGCCTGCCCAGAAGCAGAAAAACGGTGATGACCGTGAGCGATAAAATAAAATATGACTGCACGACCTGTCCTTATCCCCGATATAAGGACGGGTCAGTTATTTTCTGCGATGTCTGTATCCGCAAGATTTTAGAC
>JBJEOZ010000286.1:0-13597 GCA_051880975.1 Ruminococcus sp. | reverse complement strand
TAAAAGCGAATAAGTCAACAAAGTAATAGAATGATATTTTTTCACACTAATAACCTCACATAATACTCACAGCACAGGAACTCATATTTTATAAAGAATTATTCTTCTTCAAAAGTATAAATACATTCTGCTTTATCCTTATGTGACAGCTCCGTCATATCTATATAACAAAGATTTCCGTCCTCGTCATTGACTATAAAGGCGTTACTTCCGCACATTCCATATGGGGAAAATGCAAAGGGCATTTTGTATTCACCAATTAGTTTGTAGCCGGAATCATAGTACATAAATTTATCAACAGGTGACAAACCGGCTGTTGCAACGATAAGATGTGTTCCGTCTGAATAAGGGTGATAATACTTATCTTCCTTTTTATCAGGCTTTGGAATATCCAGTACCTTTTTCTTGTTCTCACCGTTCAAATCACAGTCAAATAATTCTGTATAAGACTCGTCTGCAAATACAATTCTGTCATTGAAAAATACAAAATCAGTAACAGTTGTTTTCAGACTTTTATTCAAATCTTTCCATTTACCATTTTCAAGATTATATTTTATAAAATAAAAACGGTCATTCAAGGTGTTATAGATTTTTAGATAAATGCTGTTACCGTAATACATAATATTTTCAACAAAAATATCCTCATATTTATAGTATTCCAGCATCACCTTACTGTCGTCAACATTGCCGTCAACAGGAACTTTGTACATAGCCGTTCCTTCACAGTCGCCACCAATATATTCAGCAGTGTAATATATAAAACCACGGTGAACAGTAAAGGAATCAACATTTCCATTGTTTAAGGTCATCAGCTTATTTCTGTTTGTTCCGTCAAGGGACGATTTGTAAAAATTGTATATAGTATGCTCACCTTCATCATCTTTAACAGTTGTACAGTCAATATAATAAAGGTTATTCATATAATAAACTAAATCTTCACATAAGTCATAACCAAAGAAAGCGTTGCATTTTTCTTTTTTATCACTTGAGGTTTCTTTGTCGTGAAGGCAATCAGACTTATTGCACAGTGGCTGGCATTTATGAGTTTTCTTATCTATAACATAAACGAAACCACTTTCTTTATCAAGATAATAATATCCGTCCTCACCCTCGCAAATAGAAGTATAGGATTGCTTATATAAATTATTCTGCCTATCCTGTCCAAACACATAGGTGTCGGAGTAATCCGGCTTTACATCCTTTGTAGTCTTTATTTCATTTTCATCATTATTACCGCATCCGTAAAGCATTGATACAGACAAAACTACCAAAAGTGCTAACGCTAATAATTTTCTCATAGCTACATCACCCTAAAAAACTGATTGAAACACCGTCAAGGGTTACTGACTTAATCTCTCTGTAGTCGATTATTTGCATTTTGTCTTGGTTTTTGACTTTATAATAAAGGTTTATGACAAATTGACCTTTGCCACCCTTATAATCACCAACAAATGAGCTTGTATTTACCTGTAAAGTAATTTCTGTTCCGTCATTCAGAATTGCTTTACCCTTTGACAAAAGGTTATCTTCATATTCTTCATCTGTACCATTCCCTACAATAGTAATGTCGAATTCTGTGGCTGTGGCACTTTCTATGTTCAGGTTGTCACTTTTTATTTCGCCCTGTGCATAGCTTGGCTTGTAGTCAAGGGTAAACTCCGCCCACATATCATTATTACAGATAAAGTCGCCCTCTACCGCAAGTTGATAGCTTTGAGTTTTTTCGTCATAAACAGCAACTAAACTTTCGTCAGGGGCAAGGCTGTACTTATCCTTAAACTTTGACAGCTCATTTTTATCTGTTAGATAAATATCCTTGTATTCCTTAATACCCTTAAATTTTAGACCGTTATAAATACCAAAGTATTCTGCACCATTCAGTTCCTTGCCAAGTCTATGAAGGCTCTCGTAAAAAATAATGGTTTTGTTGTCCTTAAAGTAAAGATACTCCGACATACTGTAGGACACATCAATATTATTGTCCGACAGATGAATTGATACATTGTCAAAATGTGGCTCATTATTATTTATCGAGGTTACCAAAGGCTTATTGTCCTTTCTTGTAATCTCATAAGCCATACAGCAGTCGTAATCTGTGCCACCGGTGATGCCTAAGCACTTAAAATCCAGCACATCACTTCCGGAATATATTTCCATATTCTTTGGTACTACAACTTCAGTTTTCCCTTCACCACTAAACATTCCGCCAAAAATTGACGAAAAGCTGTATTTCGCTGTTGCGGTAATTGTTAATACAACTGATAAAACCAAAATCACAGCCACAAGTGGTAAAACCCTTTTCAGTCTTTTAGGTGTTTTTATGGGTGATTTTGAAAGTGCTTTAAGCCTGTCTATGCTACCCTGTGATGGGGTAGTTTTGTCCATTAAATTGGTATAAACTTCTTTGCGAGTCACTATATTTCCTCCTGTTCAATTATGAATTTCAGTTTCTTTCTGGCACGGCTTAACCTTGTGCCGACTGCCGAGGATTTCATATGTAGAATTTTTGAAATTTCCTTTATAGTCAACTGCTCATAATAGTACAGATATACAATGCTCCTGTCAGTTTTCTCCAAGGCAAAAAGCTCATCTCTGAGGGATAATTCCTCCTGCGTCAATATATTCTCTGCCTCTTCAAGGGGAACTGTTTTACTATTCCAACTGCTTTTGTTTATGTTTTTGCACTTATTGATTGTCACCCTAATCAGCCAAGCTTTTAGATGCTCATAATCCATATTATCTGTGCCTTTTTTGAGTAGTGAAAGGAATACCTCCTGCATAACATCCTCGCTTTCGCTTTTATTGCTGAGGTAGTTATATGCAACCCTATAAACCATATTGGAAAATTCATCAATTACTTTTTCAAAATTTAATTCGGTACCGTTTTTATTTTCCATACTTTTCTCCCTTCACTAATAACACAACTGAAAGGGCTGATTTTTTACACTCCTTTAAATAATTTTTTATTTAGACCTTTGACTGTTTTCTCCATAAATTATATGTTAATAACGAGCATAAAACAATAAGGTAATCGAGTAGGGCGGAATTAACCGACCTCGCACACCACCGTGCGTGCCGTTCGGCACAGGTTGGTTTCCATTGTTTCCAAATCACAATCCTTAACATCGTTCTCAAATGCTCGTCTATTTGGTGTAATTTTGCTTTCCATTCGCTATAGTTCGTTGTTACTACAAATTTCACCTGCCTATGAGACCTCAATAATTCTTGATTCAAGTAGCCAAATATGATACACTGAACTTAAGGAAATTGCAATATCTCCAAGTCAGTCGTGACACCGTACTCACTTGATAGAAAAAAGAAATATGCCTGCAACAAAAATCAGCACAGAATGAAAGCACGGCATTTTTGGAATATACAATTAAGTTTTAAACAATCAGTAAAAATGGATTTTGGAGGTGCGATATGGCACTTGAAAATAAATTAGGTCTTACAAGCTCTGCCGACCTTGCCCGTGAGGGCAACGGGCGAAGCACACGAATTTGGCTCGACCATATCCTAAAAAATCAAATCAGCAAGGTTGTGGATTGGAGCAAGATAGATAAGGAAGATTATCTGCTTGCGATAGAGCGCAGTCCCATTAAGGATATTGAGATTAAACACATCTTAAGAAAAGCACTAACCGATGAAATATATAGCCGTGAAGTCTATATGAAAGGCATCGACCACAGCAACTATTACGAGGGTTATACAACCTTTAAGACGGAAGAATTGTAAAATCATAAAGCGTCATTACGGTAGCAAGAATTAGTTTTAGAAGTAGCCCTAAATTGATATTTTAAAAACATACTCCCCATCACTTAAGAAAATGCAGTGATGGGGAGTATTCCTATGCTTTAACAAAATCAATCAAAAACAAAAACTATCCCGGCAACCAACATTACAAGTCCTATAATTACACACAAAACAGGTGCCAGAAAAGTATAGTCATTTTCATCATTTCTATTAGTATAATTAAGATATACACCTCGGCAGGATACACCGGAGAGCAACGCTCCAACTATTATGAACAAGACTGCAATAACGCTGTTTCTGCCACTTTTCTCAATTTGTGTTACCAGAGCGAACAAAGCAATTACTACTGCGACTATGACTATCTTAATTACAGTACTTTTATTATTTTTAGGAGGTTTCCCTGTACCTCCACCGCCTCCACCGAGAAAAACTCCGTAAGAAATCAAATCCTCTGTTCCATCGTCAAACTTAGGAAACACTGATTGAATCATTTGCACAGATTGTACAGTCAGATTTTTTGTCGAATAGTTCAAAAAAACGCAGGAATGCTGACGCATTGCGAGGATTTTTTGGGCAAACGGTTGGAAAACATGCAAACAAGATGTGTAAGTGATTTATTCAACGTTTCCTATATTCCCCGTATCCGAGAATCCGCCACTAAGATATTTCTGGATAAGTGTTGCATCACATATTGTTACTTTTCCGTCACCATCCGTATCGGCAAGCTTACTTACTGTTTCATTCTCAGGGGTTGCAAGTCTTACGCAGAATTTTTGAATCAGTGCTGAGTCTGTTATTGTAATTTCGCCATTACAGTCCACATCGCCAATAACTAATTTCGGTTTTTCGGAAGGCGTTATTGTCAGAACATTTCCAAACATCGCCAATCCCCATCGTCACTAACGGTGACATATTCAGGATTTAAGTCAATTATTTTTCCGTTGACGCTGAGTGCCACATCCTTATCAAAACGGTAGCCTGCGTTGTATCCTTCCTCGGTCAGCTTGATATACAGACCATATTTATATTCTGTATTCGCCTTAAAGGTAGAAATTAATCCGTCGCACCAGCCTCGCTCAACATAAGCACTGTTCCAGTAATCGGAGCCGGAAATAAATTCGTTGTCTGCACCAAACCAGCTTTCATAGTCGATGACATACGGAGCGCCGTCGGGTACCGCACCTGTAAATACAGGATTATCACCTGCCTTGAAGTTGACAGTTGCGTTGTTGATAACCACCTCTTTAATTTTTCTGACAGGTACTTCATCTGTAATTATATCCGCATACGCAGGTATATAGTTTTCTTTAAAAGCACTTAACATAGACGGCTGAACAATAATATAAAGGTCAGGATGACATTCTTCAAAAGCGTCATCCGATACATAAAGTCTATCACCTTCTTCTGCTTTTTCAAAAACTACATCCATCAAATTTGAACATTTGTAAAAAGCCTGGCTGTAAATACTTTGCACTTGTTCAGGCAAGGTAACCTTCTTGAGCGAGGTACAACCCTCAAAAGCATTGTTTGAAATACTCTCTAAACTCGGCATATCAATTGTTACAAGGGATGTGCAGCCATAGAAAGCATTTTTTGAAATAGAAGTTACCGAAGGCATTTTTACTGTTTCAAGAGATGTGCATCCCCAGAATGCATAAGATTTAACTTGCTTTACCGCATCGGAAAGCACAACACTTTTCAAATTTTCACAGTAGTTGCAGTATGAGTCAACACTCTTAATATCATCGCCGATAATAAGTGATTTCACCTTTGCCTTGCATTCATAATCGGTATCAAAACAAAGATCTTTCCAACCCTGAACGCCCTTATCGGTTATAATTATCAGTTCGCCTGTTTCTTCATCAAAACGAAAACCGTTTCTTTCAAGCTCCTCGTCGCTTTCCTCTGCCCACTTTGCATAAAGCTGAATGTCATAGCCACTTGTGTTTTTCATCCAGTCGTAATTGCTTGTGTCCTCAATTAAGCTGTTATAATAAGCCGACGGCTTATAGCACCAGCCTACAAATGTGTACCCCTCACGCTTGGGGACATAATCACCGATATCGAAAAAGTATTCACTTTCCTTATCAAGCTCATATATGGCAGATTCCTCGCCGTCTATCGTTCCGCCTCTGGGGTTAAAGGTAACTGTATAGCCGTCTTTAAAAACAGGAAACAGGGTTTCATCACCGAAATTGTAGGATGCATTTGCTAAGTTGTTATCCCAGTCAAAGGACAGTACTGTTGTATCCCCCACCTTTTCCCGGTCTGCAAAGTACATTCCTCCATCCCATTTATCAAAATGACAACCCGGTCGAACTAAATCAGGCAAAACAATCTCCTGTTTCTCACGCTGAATGTAGTAACGGTCAGGCAGTCCTTCCTCTTCGCCATCAAGCAATTTATTGTAGGAAATTGTATAATAAGGCTCGAAAAATTTTATTGTGCAGTCACTTTTATGGGTTGAACCCGCCTCAACAATGGGCGTCTTACCGTATTCTCCGCCGTATAATACACCCTCACTTTTTGAAGAGGTTTTTCTCACCTGCTGAAGGACGATAGGCGTATTTGTGTTATTAACATAGCCTACTGTCACCGTTGTTTCTCCACTCAGAGCCACCTGTAATGCCTCGTGCAGTTCTGCCCGAAGCTCCGGATCCTCAGGCATCTGCAACAACGCACCACTTAAGTCGCCCCTGTCATAAGCCATTTTTATTACATTATAAGTATCCGTTATACTCTCAAGCCCCGAAACATCAGCCGTGTTTCTCACTAATTTGGAGATTTTCGACACATCACCCAGCTCAAGTGAAACATTATACAGTCTGGGATTAGTAACATCCTGACCGTAATAACCCACGGTATGAAAAACCTCATATTGCGGCTCAATACGGAAACTTTCACCCGGCATAATAAGCTCTTTGGAAATATCGTAGTTGTTGCTTGCACTCAAAGTGTGATCTGTTCCTGCCCCGACAGATTGGATGTTTTTTTCCTGCTTTGCAACAGACACAGCCGAAACGCTTATCGGCAAAGCCGGTACAGAAAGAAATAATGAAAGCAAAGCCGCAAGAACACGATTTATAAGTCTTTTCTTTTTCATATGATTTTCCTCCTTTAAAAATTTTACTAAATCAGCAATAGGAATTGCTTTTTTACTGTAACTATTATACAATATTAGTAGATAAAATCTTGTAATATTTCCGATATGTCATTGTCCAAATCGGAAATTACATCCTTTTCACACATAATTTAAAATATGTTTATGCAAATTCAGGGAGAGAAAGCTCTATGAAATTCAATGAGAAGTTGAATGAATATATAGAAATTCTGGGCTGTACGGCAAAGGAGCTTAGCCGAAAATCAGGCATTTCAACAGCTACAATAAGCCGTTACAGAAGCGGTGAGCGTGTGCCCGAGATTAATTCCCACGCTTTAAATCATCTTTGCAACGCTATTGCTCAGACAGCAAAGGAACAGCAGATAAAGGAAATCACACATAATTCCGTAAAAGAGAGCTTTCTGAATTGCTCCGACATTATTACAATTAACAAGGAGAATTTAAGACAGAATTTCAACACTCTTATTTCTGTTCTGAACATAAATATCAGCAAGCTTTGTCGTGATACAAATTATGATGTTTCAACTGTTTTCCGATTCAGGAACGGCTCACGCCAGCCGTCAGACCCGATAAAGTTTGCAGACAGTATTGCATCTTATGTTTCAAAGAAAATGGAAAGCACTTCGGAAAGAGAAGTAGTTGCAGAACTTATAGGCTGTACTCCCGAGGCTCTTTCAGGTAGTTCCGAGTGCTATGAAAAGGTCAGGGACTGGCTAATCGGAGAACACAAAAAGCACGAGGACGATGTTGCATAATTTTTGAAAAGCTGAATGATTTTGATTTAAACGAATATATCAAAGCAATCCATTTTGACGAATTAAAGGTTCCTTCATTTCCGTTTCAGTTTCCAACATCAAAAACCTACACAGGCATAAAGGAAATGATGGAAAGCGAGCTTGACTTTTTAAAATCAACCGTTTTATCAAAGTCACCGGAGTCCGTGATTATGTACAGCGATATGCCCATGGAGGAAATG
Organism: Ruminococcus sp.; assembly: GCA_051880975.1. Classification (GTDB taxonomy): domain Bacteria; phylum Bacillota; class Clostridia; order Oscillospirales; family Acutalibacteraceae; genus Ruminococcoides. Next base: position 5,747 of record JBJEOZ010000286.1, on the reverse strand, counting down.
TCAAAGGATTCCGATTTCCCGAAGAAATGGATGTTCGGTATGGCTATGATGCTGAAAAAAGGACTGCATCTGAATATGATACATAATATTGACCGACCTTTAAACGAAATGATGCTGGGGCTTGAAAGCTGGATTCCTATGTATATGACGGGACAGGTTTCACCGTATTATCTGAAAAATGTTCAGAATAATGTCTTTCTGCATTTCTTAAAGGTTTCGGGAAATGTGGCGCTGTCCGGTGAGGCAATCGTCGGCTGTCACAGTGACGGAAGATATTATCTGACAAAAAATAAAGGTGAGGTTGCCTATTACAGAAAACGAGCCGAGGCTCTGCTAAACAATGCACATCCCCTTATGGATATTTACCGCAAGGAAAATTCTGTAGCATTAAATGCGTTCCTGCTGACTGATTCCCAAATTTCGGGCAAAAGGAGAAATATATTGTCTTCCCTTCCGATTTACACTATGGAAGAAGCTTATCTTAAACGACTTTTAGATAAACATTCCCTTTCGGAAACTGACAAAAAAAGCATATTGTCATATGCAGAGTTTCAAAGGAATACGACACAGGAAATTCTGAAAAGCAATGTTATAGAGGACAACATTCCAACTCTTTCCCGGGAAGAATTCAAAAAGTATCCTATGTTGCTTTCTCTGTCGGGTATGTTCTTTGAAAAAGACATTGTTTACACATATGACGATTACCTTGAACATTTAAAACAGACGGAGCGTTACGCAGAATACAATAAAAACTATATTTTAAAACAGACCTCTGCTCATACATTCCGCAATCTGCAAATTATTATGCACGAGGGAAAATGGGCGATGATTTCCAAAGGAAAATCCCCTGCAATTCATTTTGTAATTCATCATCCAAAGCTGAGAAAGGCAATAGAAAACTTTATTCCTCCGGTGACGGACGATAACGGTAATATTAGCAATACGCATACAAATCATACGTACACATTTGTACGTGAAAATGATACCGAGTATCATCCTGAATTTTTATAAAAAACAAAAAAGCGTCGCAAAACGCAACACTCTTTTGTTAAAAAGTTTGGTGACAAAGTATATGTGTAGTAGCTGAAATACACACTTACGCAGGAACAGGAGATTTGCAGAAAATAAAGCACAAGCGTGAAATCCGAATGAACGGAAACAACGCTTGTGCTTTTGTTTGCATATATTACTCTATCTGAAAATAATCGAGCTTAAAAAATAATTAGACTACAAACCAACAGAAATCAGCGCTTGGTCTAAGTCGTTGATTATATCATTGGGGTCCTCAAGTCCAACACTAAATCTTACAAAACCCTTTCTGAATACCTGTGGATACAGATTTATTCTTTCGTCATAGCTTGGTTGAGGGAAAATAAGACTTTCGTCATGCCCTAAGGAAACTGCAAAGGTGACAACCTTTAAGTTGGCACAGAACTTTTCAATGGTTTTGCCGTCGGTGTTTACAACAAATGAAATAACACCGCCGTAGCCGTTTTTCATCTGCTTTTTTGCAACCTTATGACCGGGATTGCTTTCAAGACCGGGATAGCTGACATAAACAATGTTTTGTCTTTTTTCCAGCCATCGGGCAATAGTCAGTGTTGATTTATTGATTCTCTCCATTCTAAGTGGGAATGTAACAGAGCCTCTGAAGATTTGCCAAGCATTAAAAGGACTGATAACAGAGCCAACATTAACCTGTGCCTCGTACCTTATTCTGTCCATAGTTTCTAAATCATTTGAAATGATTGCTCCGCCTTGGGCATCTCCATGTCCATTCACAAATTTAGTTAAGGAATCAACAACAAAATCTGCACCAAGCTCCAACGGGTTTTGATTGAATGATGATGCAAAGGTGTTATCCACCGATAGCACCGCACCATTTGCGTGGGCAATCTCTGCAACGGCAGATATATCGGTAACACCTAAGGTTGGATTGTCGGGAGTTTCGATATGTACAAGTCTTGTTTCCTTGGTAACCGCTTTTCTCACCGCATCTAAATCGGTAGTGTCAACCATAACAGTTTCCACCTTGAATTTTTTGTTGAACAACTCGTTGAACATTCTATATACAGCCATATAGCTGACATTTGGATAGACTACCCTATCCTCTGACTTAAGCAGAGTCCAAAACAGCGCGTGTAATGCCGCCACACCACTTGCAAGAACTATGGCGTCATCAGCATTATACAGAGCTGACACCTTTTCCTCCAACCAATGCTGATTGGGGTTGCCGTTCCTTGAATACATCAATAAATCAGTTGATGAATAATTCACAGTTGACAAATCATCCGGCAACTTAAAGCTGTTTGCCATATGCAAGGGTCTTCTCACGGCACCGGTTTCTGCATCATAATCTGTACCGGTGTGAACTGCTTGAGTTGTAATATGTAAATCCTTATATCTATTATACTTTTTCGACAATTTATTTCCCTCAACTATTTTAAACTATTATGCTAAATTATCCTCATAGTCTTTATGAAAAAGAAGTATAATTTTGTATTACTGAAAAATCCACCAAAATCCCTCTTTCTTAAGAACTATGAGTCCTGTTTTTTATTTCCTGCTTTTAGTCTTTTATCTGATTTTGTAGTGAGCTTAGTACCCACACTTTGGAATATCTGAACCAAAATTATAAGGATAATAACAGCTATAAACATTACAAGATATTTGTATCTGTAATAACCGTAATTGATAGCGATTTTACCCAAACCGCCACCGCCGATAATTCCACTCATTGCTGTGTATCCCAGTATGGTTGTGATAGCTATTGTAATGTTTGAAATCAGTGACGGAACACTTTCCGGTATCATAACCTTTATGACAATTTCAAAGGGGGAAGCACCCATACTTTGAGCCGCTTCAATAATGTTTGGGTTTACCTCTCTAAGACTGCCCTCAATAAGTCTGGCAACAAATGGAAATGCCGCAATTACAAGGGGAACTATGGAGGCTGTTGTTCCAACAGTTGTTCCCACAATTAACCTTGTTAATGGGAAAACCAGTATCATAAGAATGAGAAATGGAACTGACCTTAGTATGTTAATAAAAACATTCAAAAATCCCATAAGTGACTTTGGCAGCGGTCTGATTCCGTTTTTGTCACCTGTTACTAACAGTACCCCAAGCGGAAGACCTATAATAACTGAAAATAATGTTGCAAGTATTGTCACATAAAAGGTTTCCCATAATGCCAAAGGTATTTCCCTTGAAACTATTTCAATAGTTTCATTAATAGTTTCCTGCGAAAATAAATCCTGAAACATTATGTCACCTCCTCGTAAACTAAACCCTCAAATTCACCAAAGTATTCCTTTGCACTGCTTAAATCCTCATCAGTAGAAAAGCCTAACAGCATTGAGCCAAACACCTTATCTCCTATTGTTTTTGTAGACGCCATAAGTATGTTTGCCGCAATTCCCTTATCAATAGCCATTTGAGCAATTAAAGGCTTATCTGTTGAAAATGAGCCGTTGAACACCAAGCGAAGGACTTTCTCTTGAGTTATAATATTTTCATTTCCGTTGGGATAAACAAGATGCTTTGCCGCCTCAGTTTTAGGTGAACTGAATATATCGGAAACATTTCCCTGTTCTGCAACAGTACCGTTATCTAAAATTGCAACCTTGTCACAAATTTCTTCAATGACGCTCATTTGATGTGTGATTACAATAATTGTAATTCCCAGCTTTTTGTTAATTTCCTTTAGCAGTTCAAGGATAGAGTGAGTTGTCTTTGGGTCAAGGGCTGATGTTGCCTCGTCGCAAAGAAGAACCTTTGGATTTGTAGCCAATGCCCTTGCTATTGCCACCCTCTGCTGTTGTCCTCCCGAAAGCTGTGCAGGATAGGAATTTGCTTTGTCCTTCAGTCCAACGCTGTCCAGTAAATCAAGGGCTTTTTTCTTTGCCTCTTTTTTACTGATTCCTTCAAGCTCCAGGGGAAAGCAAACATTTTTAAGACAGGTTCTCTGCATAAGCAAATTAAAGCCCTGAAAAATCATAGTGACATCTCTGCGAATCTTTCTTAACTCGCTGTTGCTCAGCTTGCCGATGTCAGTTCCGTCAATGATAACACTTCCCCTTGTTGGTCTTTCAAGCATATTAATACATCGTACAAGTGTGCTTTTTCCGGCACCGCTCATTCCGATTATGCCAAAGATTTCACTATCGTTTATTTGGATATTTATATCTTTTAATGCCGTCAATTCTCCCTGTGGAGTACTAAATGTCTTTGAAAGATTTTTTATTTCAATCATCTTTTTGTTATCTCCGAATAATGGCAATCGCACCTGCAAAATTTATTTTTGCCGGTGCAACTGTCTTTTATTTGAATAATCTCGATTATCTCAATTATTTTAGTAAATCAAGATTGCTTTGCTTACCGCCGTAAAGTCCAAGTGGTTCAACATGGATTGTTGCAATAGCGGTAAGCTTTGTACCGTTTTCCTTATTAAAATCATCAAGGTATGGAATGTGCTGGAAGTAGTTAGCGTCAATTTCACCGCTGTCAACTACATTGTTTGGCTGAACATAATCTGTGTATTCCTTAATGTCAAGCTCAATGTCCTTTTCAGCCAAGATGTCCTTTACAACCTCAAGGATTTCTGCGTGTGGTGTCGGTGATGCTGCAACGGAAACCTTTTCACCCTTTAGCTTAGCATAGTCGATGTCGCTTGAATATCCGTCAGTTGGATTTTCAACAACACTAACGATTGCACCGTCATATTTTTCGTTGATGTAATCTACAACCTGTTGACTTTCCAAGGCAGCTTTTAAAGCAAGTAGCTTTGGTTCTTTTTCCTTGCCTTCCTTAACTACAAGCACATTGCCGTAGGCTGACGCTGAGTCCTCAATACCCAGGGAATCCTTAACAGGATTTAGTCCAGCCTCAATAGCGTAGTTTGAATTAACGATTGCATAATCAACATCTTTCTTAACATTAGGAACCTGAGCCGCCTCTACTTCCTTAAATGTAATGTTGAACTTGTTTTCCTTAATATCGCCCGGAGTAGCTGTGATTCCGGCTCCGTCCTTTAGCTTAATGTAACCTAACTTTTCAAGTAGCTGTAATGCTCTTGCCTCGTTAGTTGTATCGTTTGGAATAGCAATAGTAACCTCTGACTTTGATTCACCGCATCCTGTGAAACCAAATGCTGATGTGAGTATAAGTGTTAAAGCAATAAATGCAGTAAATAGTTTTTTCATTTTAAAATTCTCCTTTAAAGTAAATTATTATTTTGGGTTTTTATTTTGATTATTTGTTATTACAACAACAGTACATTCGTCCAAAACGATAATTACTTCTTACTAAAGAAGGGAATAAATACAACATAAAATCATCCTTTCCTACAATTCCCATATGTTTAATAGGTTTTGTGTTTTATACATTACACTTTTTCTTAGTATTTGTCAATCATTATATATTTTTTCTGCATATTGATTAAATTTTTTTCACAACACAATGTAATTTATAGGTGGTTTTTCACTAATCGCTCAATTTATAGTCAAAACAAAAAGCCTTAGCTTGTAATTACAACAAACTAAGACCTTATATTTTTCGTTATGTAAATTAAATTTCCACTTTCACAAATCGATTTACACCATGGTGGTGTGAGAGGTAGGCTACTCAACTAATGGGTAACCTCCTACTCACTCAATTATTTTTCTGCATAGCCTAATCTGTTTTATCTGCTTTTAGCACAGCATTAAGCATTACTGTTGCACCGCTGGTACAATGTTCAGGATATG
>JBJEOZ010000285.1:0-13610 GCA_051880975.1 Ruminococcus sp. | reverse complement strand
AAAGAGCCAGCTGACGGGTACCTCAGGGGAAGGAGTTTGGGAATATATTGACAAAATCTTTTTCCAGGACATAACAGCTACCAAAAAAATTGAAGGCATTGGTTTGTTCTACATTGTAGGTCAGCTTTTTATGCACGGCTTACAGATGATGATTGTGCCTCTTGTAATTTGTTCCTTAAGCCTTGCTTTGTGCAGTCTTGCCGACCCTAAAAAGCTTGGAAAAATTGCAGGAAAAACATTTGTCACTTACCTTTCCTTCTACATCGTTGCAGCAGCTCTTGCAGGAGCCGGTGCATACTTTGTAAAGTCTATGGGTTGGTTTGATGTAAATCTTCCTGCTCAACAGGCTCAGGAAATTGTTACTATGGACGGTTACAACCCCCTTGTAACTATTGTAAATGCAGTACCGTCAAATATGATTAGCGCAATGTCAACCAACAGCACAATTCTCTCTGTTGTTGTAATTGCCATTGTACTTGGCTTGTGTATTACAAAGATGGGCAAAAAGGCAGACCCTATCAAGAATGTTATAGAGAACCTTAACGACATTGTTCAGATGTTCTTGGACTTCCTTATCAACAAAATTGCACCTATCGCAATTTTCTGTATGATTACCAGGGCTCTTGCAGTTTACGGTTATGAGTATATCTCACCAACAATGGTATGGATTGCATCAACAATCGTAATTTGTCTTGTACTTGTATGTACAATCTATCCTATCGGTGTATTCCTTACCACAGGACTTAACCCGATTACATTCCTGAAGAAAACTGCAAAAATCGGACTATTTGCAGCTGCAACAAATTCATCAGCCGCCACACTTCCTCTCAACAAAAAGACATGCGTTAACGAGCTTGGTTGTTCAGAAGAGGTGAGCAGCTTTGTTCTTCCAACAGGTATGACAATCAATATGAACGGTACAACTGCAATGCATATGATTGCTATCACCTTCATCGGAACAGCAGCCGGTATTGATATTACACCACTTACACTTGCTTTGACTGCGTTCCTGTCAATCTGCACAGCAATCGGTACACCTGCTATCCCTGTTGCCGGAACAACAATGGTTTATGTTGTTATGATGGGATTAGGCTTTAGCTCAGATCTTTGTATGATTGGTTATTCCTTAGTTTTGGCTATGAATTACCTGCCCGGTATGGCAGTTATCACCCTCAATGTTGTAGGTGACGCCGCCACAAATGTAATTGTAAGCCACAAGGAAGGTGTATTAAACAAGGAAATATATAATAAAAAATAATTTTATCCCAAGACCCCCGGGATAATACAAACAACGGGGCTGTTGCAAATGAGTAAAATTTGCGACAGCCCCTTTACCATTCTGTTATTACTAATTTGTCTGCAATCTCATTTAATGATTTACCGTCAATAAATGGGGTGTTCATCACTGTTTCAATGTCATATACGGTTTCTTCATATCCGTCAAAGAAAATCAAATATTCCTGACTTTTATTTTCCGGAATATAATAAGGGTCAACATTACCCTCTTTACCCTTATATTCAAAAGCTAACATTGACACACATTCTTCAATTCTGTTTTTAATTTTGTCAGCAGTCATAAAATATCACCGTTTTCCTTTCTCTCATTATCGCTTAATTCACGACTTGCACTACGACTCAACTTCCGTTTTCGTCATAATCAAGGGATTTTTCAAAATCTCTTACTACTAAATATATTGAACCGTATCTCATAATTTTTCCTCACTTTCAATCAACCTTTGAAGTGCCGAAATGTATGCTTTGTCCTGTTCCTTGGTGCGTTTTTTGGGGCCTTTTGTTCGTATTCCTGACATTCTTGCTTTTTTGCCGATGTACCTGGTCATTAGCAGGGAGTCTATGTTTTTTTCGGAATATACAAGTCCGTTTTGGTTTATTGCCTTTGCATTTTTCGAAAGGCACATTGCCGCCAAGCCGTAGTCCTGTGTTACCACAATATCGTTTTCCTTTACAAGGTTGGCGATTTTAAAGTCGGCAGAGTCGGCGCCCTTTTCAACTGTAACGGTTTTTGCGTATTCTTTATTAAAAATATGGGATGTATCTGTGATTATTGTGCAGGGGATTTTGTTTTCCTGTGCTATTTTTATTGTCAAATCAACAACAGGGCAACCGTCACCGTCAATATATATTTCCATTTTTACATCCTTTCCAAATTTTATGAAACCACTGAACCAACATTATTGACAACAGGTGTTTTGAATTTTATAATTTAATTATGAAAATGTATGATTATTTTGAAAACTATTTAAAAAAGGATATTTATCCCTTTCATATGCCCGGAAATAAACGGGTGGGTGAGCTTAACCGTTTTGATTTTACCGAGGTTGAGGGGCTTGACAACCTTTATCACCCTAATGGTATTATACACCAATCCCTGCACAGAATAAAGTCCTTGTATCAAACTAAGGAAAGTTTTATTTTGGTCAACGGAAGTACTGTGGGACTTCTCACAGCTATCACTGCTGTTACGAAAAAAGGTGGCAGTATTCTTGTTGCAAGGAATTGCCACAAGGCGGTTTACAACGGGATTGAGCTGTGGGATTTATCCCCAACCTACCTTATGCCACAAAATATATTTGGCTTTTGCGGTAGTATTGACCCTGTTGCTGTGGAAAATGCACTTGAAAAGGATAAAAGCATAACCGCCTGTGTTATCACTTCCCCAACCTATGAGGGCGTTGTAAGTGATATTGAGGAAATTGCAAAGGTGTGCCACCGTCACGATGTAACGCTGATTGTAGATGAGGCACACGGAAGTCATTTTAATTTCAGCGATTATTTTCCCTGTTCTGCAATAAATTTGGGTGCTGATGTTGTTGTTCAAAGCACCCACAAAACCTTGACTTCTCTGACAGGAACAGGACTTTTGCACATTTGTACTGACAGGGTAGATGTTGACCTTGTAAAAAAGCGACTGCAAATGTTTCAAACATCTTCGCCAAACTACACTATGATTACATCCGTTGACAACTGTATTTGTGATTTGCTTGAAAATGGAGAAAAACTCTTTGCCGACTATGAAAAAAGACTTGAAAATTTCTACGCAAAAAGCGGAAATCTGAAAAATATACAGATTTATAAAGGCGAAAATGCCTTTGACTTTGACAGGGGAAAGCTGATAATTTCGGTACTTGGTACAAATATAACCGGTGTTGAACTGCAAAAAATTCTTAGGGAAGATTTTAGGATAGAAACCGAGATGGCATCTTCCCATTATGTTGTTGCTATGACAAGCATAATGGATACTGACAAGGGCTTTGAAAGGCTGATTAACGCACTTTTTGAAATCGATAAAAGGCTTTTAAAATCCAATATAAATGATGATATTGATGATTTTTCTTTCCCATATATTACCCCTAAAACAGTACTAAAAGCATATGATGCCGAAAATAGAGTAGGTGAGGAAGTTGCTCTGAAAGATTCTGTGGGGAGAATTTCCAAGGAATATATCTATGCTTATCCGCCGGGTATTCCCATTGTTGCACCGGGGGAGGAAATTACACAGGAGATTGCACAAAAGGTAACGGAAATGATGAGTATGGGTGTTAATGTGGCAAGTGACAGTAATAAACTTCCCATTGTTACTGTTTGTGCTATTGACACAGGGGACAAAATGGGATAAAATGAAGTTAACATATTAATTAAGGAGGTATTCTTCAATGAAAAGAATTGTTACAGTAAATACAAGAAATCTTACTGACTCTGTTAAAAAGGGCGGTTGTGGCGAATGCCAGACATCTTGCCAGTCAGCTTGCAAAACTTCATGCGGTATTGCTAATCAGCAGTGCGAAAAGATGAAGGCTGAAAAATAATAGTGTATAAAAAGGTCGCCGTAGGGTTTCCTATGGCGATTTTTGTTGTGAGGGAATTTTTATGGTACATTGTTACAAGAATAATGGCTACAATATCGTCATTGACAGCAACTCAGGAAGCGTCCATGTTGTTGACGAGGTTGCCTTTGAAGTTATAAATAAATACGAAACAAGGAGCAAGGAGGAGATTATCCTTGAGCTTTCTGCAAAGTATCCTGAGATTAGCGCCGATGATGTAAGGGATATTTTCGCCGATATAGAGGAACTGAAGTCGGAGGGTAAGCTGTTCTCTGAAGATACATATAAGGATTTGCAGATAGATTTAAAGTCAAGGAAAACTAACCTAAAGGCGCTTTGTTTGCACATTGCCCACGACTGCAACCTCTGTTGTAAATACTGCTTTGCCGGTGAGGGCGAGTACAGCGGTGACCGTTCACTTATGACCTTTGAAGTGGGCAAGAGGGCTTTGGACTTTTTGATTGAACAAAGCGGTGACAGAAAAAATCTTGAGGTGGACTTCTTCGGTGGAGAACCACTTATGAATTTTGAGGTTGTAAAACAGCTTGTTGAGTATGCAAGAAGTATCGAAAAGGAAAAGGGCAAAAACTTCCGCTTTACCCTTACCACCAACGGTGTGCTACTTGATGACGAGGTAATGGAGTGGGCAAACAAGGAGTGCTACAATGTTGTTCTTTCCCTTGACGGACGAAAGGAAACAAACGACAGAATGAGGGTTACAAAGAATAACAATGGCTCCTACGACCTTATCCTGCCAAAGTTTATTAAAATGGCAAATCTTCGCAATCAGCAGGGATATTACATCCGTGGTACATATACACACTACAACAAGGATTTTGCTTCGGACATTCTTCACCTTGCAGATTTAGGCTTTGAACAGCTTGCAATGGAGCCTGTTGTGGCTGACCCCAAAATGGATTACGCACTAAAGGAAAGTGATATTCCGACTTTAAAGGAACAGTATGACATTTTGGCAAAGGAAATGTGCAAGCGAAACCGTGAGGGAAAGGGCTTTACATTCTTCCACTATATGATTGACCTTGAGGGTGGCCCTTGCATTTACAAGAGGATTTCCGGCTGTGGTGTGGGCACAGACTATATGGCTGTTACACCTTGGGGAGATTTGTATCCTTGTCACCAGTTTGTAGGGGACAAAAAGTTCCTCCTCGGCAATGTGTTTGAGGGTGTAAAGAACACAGAGATTGTCAACGAGTTTAAAATGTGCAATGTCTATTCCCGTGAGGCTTGTCAAAATTGCTTTGCAAAACTGTATTGCTCCGGCGGATGCTCCGCAAATGCCTACCACACAACAGGAAAAATCACAGGTACCTGTGATATGAGCTGTGAGCTACACCGCAAAAGGGTGGAAAACGCAATTATGATTAAGGTTGACCAAATGTTTGCGGAACAAGAGAATAACGAAAAGTAATTGTATTTTTCAGAGATACAGAAAGGTCTGTCACAATTTTTCTTTGTGGCAGACCTTTTTTATGGAATTATTGTAGATGTAGAAGTTATTTATTTCTGTATTCCTCTTTCAGACAACCGTTTTTAAGTAAATTTAGTTTGCCGGTGAAATCCTCTGTTACGCTTTCTATACTGCGGTGGAAAATAAAGTAATCAAGCATTGCCCTTTGAACAATCATACCCAGCATAGATAACAGGGCTTCGATTTCTGTTTTAGATTTAACAGTGAGCTTGGTGGTGTCAATGTTGTTTAAAATTGTTGGCATATATTCCTTGATGTTGTTACAAACACGGTCAATTACGCTCTTTGCGTTGGTTGATACACCGGGCATTAGGTTTTTCAGTTTGTTTTGAGTTAGCGTTTTATCTGTATTGTTGATTGCTATCTCAATAATTTCGCTTATGGTTTTGAATATATCACCCTTGTTTTTTCCCAGAGTTCCGGTGCATAGTGAGTGGAATTCCTCTGAAAACCTGTCTGCAAAAATATCGTAAAGGTCGCCCTTATCGTCAAAATATTGATAAAAGCTACCCCTTGAGATGCCTGCATCCTTAATTATACGGTTTATGCTGATTTTGTCCAAAGGGACTCTGTCAAATTCCTTTTTGATAGAGGCGAAAATTCTATCTCGCTTTGCCTTGGGTAGATTGTAAAAGGTATCCTTAATCATATAATGACCTCCTTGCATATATAAGTGACAACTTGTCATAATAATAAAGCTTTCCCTTATATTTGTCAACATAAAATGACAAAAAAGAGGCTGTTGCAAATGATTATCTGCAACAGCCCAAGTTTGTGCTATTAAATATTATTTAAGGAAAGTTCCGTTTTCGCCAATCTTACCGCTGATTCCTGTAAAGCCTGTTCCGCAAGCTACATAAATTCTTGCGTTACCCTTACCGATTGAGCCGGTTGTAAGTGTGCCGTTTGTAACTGTCTTTTGGTCACCTGTAACAGCGTCAATGTATGTGCCATTAGGAATGTTCTTAAAGGTTGCTCCACCGCTTACGGTACAAAGTGCAAGAGAGTCAACTCCCTCGGAGGCGTTGGTATATCTTCTGATATAAGCCATATTGCCGTTCACATAGTTGCTGTCAACTGTGTACTGACCCTTTTGGAGAGCAGGTACTGCCTGTCTGATAAGGTTCAGCTGACGAAGATGTGCTGAAATAGGAGCGCTTAATGTTGAACTTACTGTACCGGTGGCTGTGTATTTACCGAAATCTGTTGCTGTTACTGTACCCTCAAGCTGGTCGCCGTAGTATGCACGGCCTGTTGTTGAAAGAGGAGCATTTGGACCGACATCAATTCTCTGACCTGCCATAAACTGAGTTTCTGAACCGTAGTAAACGCAAGGAATACCACGGAAGGTGTACATAAGTGACAGGTTTTCTGCCCATGCACTTGTGTCACCGTTGTACCTTACATCCATATCAGGACCGTAGTCGTGGGAGTCAACATATGTAACATTGTATGTTGAGTCGTTGTAATATGGGTCCTCCTCTTTTCCTCGGGTAAATGCATTGCTTGCATTGCTAAAGTTCCAGTGCATTGGGAAGTCGATTACACCTGTGCCGTTTGACTTGCTGTAGTCAGGTGTGTGGTAAGTAATACCGTTAAGGAATACATTGTCTGACTTGAGAGCGCCTGATGTATTCTCATTATTTGCGTAGTGCTGTAAAGTGAGGTTAACATTAGCCTCCCAGTCATTTCCAAAGCAGTTTTTGTACTTGCTGTCTGTTTCTGCCCATGTGTAGAATGGGGCGGATATTGCCGGAATACCGTGGTTCCAGTATTCGGAAACTCTTGTACAAACCTCGCCGTAAATGAAGAACTTGTCACCGCCGGCTTTCTGCCACTCAGGGAAGTAAAGCTCGTTGAGAGAAAGTCTTGAAACGTGCTTTTCTGTGTCAAGACGGAAGGCGTCAACGCCCATATTGATATAGTCTGTATATACTGAATTTAGGTACTCTGCAACAGTTTTGTTTTCTGTGTTGATGTCAACGCAGTCACCTGCAATCTGACCTAACTGAACAGATGGACTTTCCCAGCTTAAATCCTTGTTGTGGTGGAAGTAGTTGTTTGGGTCACCGGCAGGAGCTGAAAATTCGTCAGTTACCACCCTTGTGTCCTTCATTACAGAAAGTCTTGCCTGATACTGATTGTCCGGCTTAAGAGAATTGTAGTTAGGGAATGCCTTGTCAAGGTCTGAACCGCTGATAACCTTCATACAGTCGGCTGTTTCCAAATTGCTGTAGTCCTTTGTAAACATTGGGGCAAGGAAGCTTTCGCCAAAGTTACCGGCATGGTTAATAACTACATCCTGAATAATCTTCATTCCCTTATCGTGAGCGGCGTCAATCAAGTCCTGATATGTAGCACCACTGCTCTCATAACGGGGGTCAACCTTTGTAAAGTCAAAAGCGTGGTAGCCGTGGTAGTCGTAGCCTGAGGCATTTTCAACTACCGGTGTAATCCATACTGCGGTAAAGCCCAAAGCCTTGATGTAGTCCAGCTTTTGAATAAGACCCTTGAAGTCGCCACGCCATGCAGGGTCGGAGTCAGGGTTGTTTGCCTGTCCGTCATCCCAGCAGTGAACATTGTTGTTCTTGTCACCGTCGTAGAATCTTGTTGTAATTACAAAGTAGATGCTGTCCTCACGAAGGTCAGTTCTTTCATATGAGCCTTGGAGGGATGGGTCCTTTGCATACCATCTGTTGCCCTTTCGCCACCACTCACCTGCATTTCGGGTAAGCTCCTCGGACTGCTTTCCCTGTGTTACAAACATAAGGTTGATTTTTGTTTTATCGCTGAAGCTGTACTTGTACCAACCGTTGCCCTCTGAAATCATTGAAGGGCCTGGATAGTCTGTTTCGGTATTTGTTGGAAGTGCATTCCAATAGTAAATGTTTGGAGTACCGCTTTCACTGTAGTAGTGAATGGTAATTCCTACGCTTTCAGTACTTGCAGTAAAGGAAGAAACCATTGCAATACTTAAGATGGTGGCTATTGTGAGGAAAATAGCCAAAAGCTTTTTTGTTTTAGTCATTTCATAACACCCCATTATAGGATAATATTTTACATTATTATTATAATATGAAGCGTTTGGAATAATTTTCTTTAAAAGAAAAATTATTCTGCTCATTTCTACAATAATTCGGGGGCAGATTTGTGCATAGTGTCGGAGTTGTTAACAATCTGTAAAATAATTTTAAACAAGATAATACTAATACCTGCTTTTTATTAGGTATTAGTATAAAAAAATAAGAAAGGACTGTACCGAAGTACAGCCTTTCTTAAAAAGGATAGGTATAAAACTAAGTATAGTTCCTCAGGAATGAACTGATACTTGTTAGTGATATAAGCTAAATTTAGTCGTTAAGAGCCTCATAGCCGGTTTCACCGGTACGAACTCTCATAACATCTTCCACATCGGAAACAAAGATTTTACCGCTTCCTCTGTGTTCAGTACCGATAGCCTTCTTAGCTGCTGCAACTACAAGACCGGGGTCAACAGTTGAAACAACAATATCTACCTTTACCTTTGGATATAGGTTCATTGATGTTGGAACACCCTTATATCTGCCAAGGTGACCCTTTTCAACACCACAGCCCATAACCTGTGTAACTGTCATACCTGTAACACCGATAGCCTCCATTGTGTCACGGAGAATACCGAATTTGTCTTCAGGGCAGACAATGGAAACCTTTGTATATTTACCGGTAGCCTTTGTACCAAGTGTAAGGTCAACCGGCTTAATACCTGTAAGGTCAACCTGCTCGGAAACTTCACCGTTGTAAGCAGGGGTTGTAGCCATAAAGTCTGCATATGCAGAGGATAGACCGTGTTCTGCAAGGTCCATACCAAGGATTTCATCCTCGGCGGAAGCTCTAAGACCGATTGTGTGCTTGATAATCTGGAATACGATTGTCATTGCAACGAGAACATAGGCAACGATTGTAACAATACCAAGTGCCTGAATACCAAGGAGCTTTAATCCGCCGCCGTAGAAAAGACCCGGTAGGGCAGAACCGTCAACGAAAGCACCTTCGCCCTTGCCTGTTGCGAAAAGACCAACAGCAAGTGTACCCCAGATACCGTTTGCCATATGTACACCAACAGCACCAACAGGGTCGTCAATGTGGCACTTCTTATCAAGGAATTCAACTACTACATCAACAAGGATACCGGCAACAAGACCGATAACAATAGCACCGATTGCATCAACAGATGCACAAGGAGCAGTGATTGCTACAAGACCTGCAAGGGATGCGTTTAAGCACATACCAACATCAGGCTTGCCGTCCTTAATCCAAGTGAATATCATACAAGCTACTGTTGCAGCACCTGTTGCAAGAGTTGTTGTTAGGAAGATAGAGCCAAGGCTTTCGATTGTTGTAGCGGCTGCACCGTTAAATCCGTACCAGCCGAACCAAAGGATGAACACACCAAGTGCACCAAGTGTAAGTGAGTGACCGGGAATAGCGTTTGACTTAATCTTGCCGCTCTTAGTCTTGCTGTACTTACCGATACGAGGTCCAAGGATAATTGCACCAACAAGTGCGGCTGTACCACCAACTGTGTGAATAACAGCAGAACCGGCAAAGTCAACAAACTGCAACTGATAAAGCCAGCCGCCTTCATTCCAAACCCAACCGGCTTCGATTGGATAAACAACAGCACTGATTAAAGCGGAATAAACGCAGTATGCGCTGAACTTTGTTCTTTCTGCCATTGCACCGGAAACGATTGTCGCTGCAGTAGCACAAAAAACAAGCTGGAATACAAAGCCGGAATAATCAAAGTTAGCATAATCTGTAAACATTCCAAGGTTGGGAATGCCGATAAGACCGGCAAAATAATTTTCGGACATCATAAGTCCAAAGCCTAAAAGCATAAATACAATAGAACCGATACAGAAGTCCATAAGGTTCTTCATAATGATGTTACCGGCACTCTTAGCTCTGGTAAATCCTGTTTCTACCATTGCGAAACCACACTGCATAAAGAATACAAGTGCCGCACCAATCAGAAACCAAATACCAAAGGAAGTACTGGTGATCATTTCTAATACAGAGTTTGCATCCATATCTACTTCATCTCCTCAAGTAAAAATGTTAAATGTTAAATTGTATATAAACCCTACTCCTTGCTCCTGACTTCAAGGAGTAGGGTTGTTGATAAAGTTATTTTACTGTTTTATCATACACCGAACAGAAGCTTGTCGTATGTAGGATATGGCCAGTATTCTGATGATGTGATTGTTTCCATCTCATCACTTACTGCTCTAAGCTCATTCATAGCAGCAAATACTACATCGTGATAGTAGTTTGCCTTTTCCTGAGCGTCCTCAATGTCGTTGCCCTTAACAACAATTTCTTCAAGTGCCTTAATCTTTTCTGCAAAGGAAACAAGGTCGTTTGAAAGAGTTGTAACAAGTTCTTCCTCAACAGAGGTTGGAATACTTGCAGAAAGTGACTTTTTAGCCAAGGCTGTGTCTGTAAGCTCCTTTACATAGGCTGATACAGCAGGGAGAATATCCTGTTTTGCCATTTCAAGCATTGTAAGAGCCTCAATGTTGATTGTCTTTGCATATTCTTCAAGTGTGATAACCTTACGAGCCTTGATTTCAATTTCGGAATGAACCTTGTTCTTAACAAACAAATCAATGTTCTTTTGGTCGTCAAAGTGAGCAAGTGCCTCAGGAAGTGACTTAAGGTTGTAAAGTCCTCTCTTTTCAGCCTCAACAGGCCATTCCTCTGAGTAACCGTCACCGTTGAATACAACTCTTCTGTGCTCTGTAAATGTCTTTTTGATAAGCTCCTTGATAGCCTTTTCCTTATCCTCAGCCTTATCAATCTCGTCACAGAAGCCGTTAAGCTCTTCTGCCATAATTGTATTAATCATAATGTTTGGACAAGCGATGTTAACAGCTGAACCAAGCATTCTGAACTCAAATCTGTTACCTGTAAATGCAAATGGTGAAGTTCTGTTTCTGTCTGTGTTATCCTTCTTGAAATCAGGAAGAACATCAACACCAAGGTGCATTGGAATCTTGCCGGGGGCTGCATAATCCTTGTCTTCAACAATGGAGTCAACAACTGCCTCAAGCTCGTCACCAAGGAACATTGAAACGATTGCAGGAGGTGCTTCGTTGGCGCCAAGTCTGTGGTCGTTACCTGCAGATGCAACAGAAATTCTGAGAAGGTCTGCATATTCGTCAACGCCCTTCATAATTGCTGCAAGGAAGAACAGGAACTGTGTGTTGTTGATTGGGTCTTTGCCCGGGTTAATCAGGTTTTCTCCTGTGTTTGTACCCATTGACCAGTTGTTGTGCTTACCTGAACCGTTAACACCTGCAAATGGCTTTTCGTGAAGCAGGCAAACCATACCATGCTTTTCAGCAGTCTTTTTAAGTGTTTCCATAACAAGCTGGTTGTGGTCGGTTGCAATGTTTGTTGTACCGAAGATAGGTGCAACCTCGTGCTGTGCAGGAGCAACCTCGTTGTGTCTTGTCTTTGATGTGATGCCAAGCTTCCAAAGTTCAACATCCAAGTCAGCCATAAAGTCCTTAACTCTTGTCTTTAAAGCACCAAAGTAGTGGTCGTCAAGCTCCTGACCCTTTGGAGCAGCTGCACCGAAGAGTGTTCTGCCTGTAAAGATAAGGTCTTTTCTTTGGTCAAAATACTCCTTGTCAACAAGGAAGTATTCCTGCTCAGGACCAACTGTTGATGTAACCTTTTGAACATCCTTGCCAAAGAGCTTTAAGCTTCTGCAAGCTGCGTTTGAAAGAACTTCCATTGAACGGAGCAAAGGAGTCTTTTTGTCCAGTGCCTCACCTGTGTATGAACAGAAGGCTGTTGGAATATATAATGTAGTATCTCTGATAAATGCCGGAGAAGTTGGGTCCCATGCTGTGTAGCCTCTTGCCTCGAATGTAGCACGAATACCGCCACTTGGGAAGGATGATGCGTCAGGCTCACCCTTAACAAGCTCCTTACCACCAAACTCCATAATTGCTGTGCCGTTTGACTCAGGGTCAATAAAGCTGTCGTGCTTTTCAGCAGTAACACCTGTCATTGGCTGGAACCAGTGTGTGTAGTGGGTGCAACCCTTTTCTACTGCCCAGTCCTTCATTGCATTTGCAACTACATTTGCAACTGAAAGGTCAAGTGGTTCGCCAAGGTCGATAGTCTTCTTAAGTGCCTTGTAAGTAGCCTTAGGAAGTCTTTCCTTCATTGTAGCATCGTTAAATACCATACTACCAAAGATTTCTGGAATGTTTGCCATAGTAATTATCTCCTATCCTTGTACTAAAATCAGTCTAAACTAATAATAGTATAATAAAATTAGACTAAAATAAAATGGCGCCACAGACTGATTGTCTGCAGCGCCATTGCTGTCTATGCTCACATTATAGTATCAAACCCCGGTAAAGTCAATAGAAAAAACAGTAAAAAATAAATTTTGCAAGATTTTCATAAAAACTTGCAAAACAAAAGCGACAAAATGAATAAAACCTATAAAAAATGTACAAAAGAATAAAATATAGACGGAATGAGGGCGAAAAGTTGCAAAACACCTTGACGAAGTACATCTGTAATTATATAATGTATTCGTGGGTGCAGATGGAAAAATCAGGAAGAATTTTATCCTCTGTAAAGCCGATTTTCAATTTACTACTTATATGTATATTAGGATATAAGTGCTACTACCTTATAGTATGAAGAAGAAAGGTATAATATTCCCAATATATACTATATTATAATATATAGGACAGAACATTCGGCACCTTAGAAATTTAATTTGACAAAATGTATTCATTTGGGAAAAAATTTGTTATAATTCTTATATGCAATTTCTTTAAATAAAATATAGTATAGAATATAGTGAGTGATGTATGTGAAAAAGGCAATAGTAGTTTCAAAGTATTCGAATAACGCAGAGGCGCTGAAGTCCTTGTTGAATAAGGAGGGCTTTGGTGATGTGTTTGTGCTGGAAGACTCTACGGTAGCCAAAGAGAAGGTTACTTCAGATGAGTATGACCTCATTGTTATCAATGTACCTTTGGAGAAAGAAACCGGTTTGGAGCTGGCAACCTTTTGCGGAGAAAAAACTACTTCCAGTATAATGGTTATTGTGCAGGAGAATAAGTCAGTTGAGGTTGCCCAGATGATGACATCAAAGGGTATTATGGTTATCTCCAAGCCCATAAACAAGCACCTTTTTCACCACTACCTAATGTTTTCCGAATGTTTTAAAAAGAGAATGTACAGGGTAGTTAAGGAAAATACAG
>JBJEOZ010000284.1:0-2815 GCA_051880975.1 Ruminococcus sp. | reverse complement strand
AAGCGGTTTGTGGTAAAGTGTGTTCCCGCCAGTGAGGAGGGTACTTATGAAGAATAAGACAAAATACCGTCTCGGAGAGGTGGAAGAGGTTGTTTCTGAGATGGAATTTGAAGACAGATGCGATGAGATTGTGGAAGTGGATGATGACATGCAGCTGTTAATCAGTGGTTGGTATGTCTTTATACCCAGTCTGTCGTTGTATCTTCGGGCTGGTGTTGCCTGTGTATTTGATGAAGAAGCAGGTATGTATATGCCTGACTTTGATGTGACTGTCCTGTATGAAGAAGAGCTTGACACAGAGCAGTGGATTTACTATGAGCAGGACGGATTTGTGGTTACTTTAGGCAACTGGCTGAATGGTCGTCTGCCTATCAGTAATATAGAAACTTTAGAGTGTCATCTGGTAATACCGGATGAGGATGAACCGGGTCGGGCGGTTCCCGACAGAAAGTGAGGAATTTATGAAGTATTCAATTCATGTAACAGAAGCTAAGAATCAGGAAGGAAATGTAAGGGGCTTTGCCAATCTGGTGTTTGGAGACTCCTTCAAGATTACCAACATTGCCATTTTAGAGAATAAGGAGAAGGGTACTCTTTTTGTATCCATGCCGAGATACAAGTCCAGCGAGCGTGACGAGAATGGCGGTGTAGTCTATAAGGATGTGTGCAATCCGATTACCGCAGAGTTTCGTGAGGAGCTTTATGGGAATATCCTTGAAGCATTTGAGCAGGAAAAGTCTGCTGACAAGTCGCAGTCAGGCAATGCAAGAGGTGAGGCAGAGATGCCTCAGTTTTCCGTTACGGTAACACCATATGAGAGAGAGGGCAGTAATATCCGTGGTCTTGCCCGCATCTACTTTGATGACAGTTTCATCGTGAATAATGTGAGCATCCTTCAGGGCAAGGATAAGGTGTTTGTGGCAATGCCTTCCTACAAGACAAAGCAGACGGACGAGCAGGGCAAGGCTGTATATCAGGATGTGTGTTATCCGGTAACGAAGGAATTTCGTGAGAAGCTTTATTCCGAGATTGTGAGCCAGTATGAAAAGGCAAAGGAACAGAGCGAGAATAAGGCAAAGGAAGCGGCACAGACACAGGCACAGCAGTCGAAAGACCAGTATATGAAGGCGGATGGGAAGGAATTGCCCTTTCGCTAATGACAATTAATAATAAGGCAGAGTGGCCGGAAAGCTGCTCTGCCGGAAATGGAGGAAACGATGATGGAAGATAAACCAATGACCGGAGAAGAGGTATTACAGCAAATCTTAGGAGCACTGAACGGAAACGGAATGCAGCAGGCGGCAAACGGAGTTTATGAGCTTTGTGCTTATGTGGACAGTATGACACATAAGGTGGAAGACATGACAGAGGAGATTGCAAGACTGCGTGAAGATATCCAGAGGATGCAGGAGGATACCTTTACAAACAGACTTAAGAAGTCGTTATCGGAAGCTGCTGACCGTCTTGAAAAGCGTTGTGATGAGATAAAACAGCAGATCTTCGAGGTAAAGGAGAGCATTAAGAATAAAGCCGGGGAAATCATGGCAGATTTCAAAATGCGTGGAAAGGCAGCACTTAACCGGGTATCTGAGTTTATCGGTCTGAAAGATAAACTTGTAGGTATCCGAAACAAGGTCAAAGAAGGCATTGCCGATACCAATCGCACCATTACTAAGATTGATTCCTTTGGAAAAGGTATCCGTGAAGCAGGACAGAAGGTAGCCAATACGTTCAGAACCTTTGCGGACAAGGAAGAGGTGGATTACTCTGACAAGGAAAAGAAATTCTCCAAGACAGAGGTAGCAAAGAAGCCTTGGAAGTGGCAGAAAAAGGTATATGAATCTTTGGTGCTTCATCTTGACGCAGCCATTGATAAGGTGGAGGATTTATCGAGGGATGTGGAATTAGACAGAATGGATAAGAAACAGATTGATAAACCAGAGCAGGTGACAGATATCCGGGATGCAATGGCATCGGTATCTTCTGTGGCAGAACCGGCGGAGTATCAGTTTGGGGCAGAGGCATTTGAGGCAGCATATCCCAAGATGGATTCCGTAATAAAGCAGGATGCAAAAGCACCTTCCGTTCCTAAGACCGGGAAGGTGAGGTAGAGGTTTATGACGGATAAGGAGAAAAGGTACTGGGCATATTTCCTGAATGTGAATGGTAAGATTGAATACTATGAGCAGTGTAAGAAATGTGTTCGTTCGTGCAAGCAGAGCTTTCGGATAACAAAGCTGTTTTGTAAAAAGTATCAGGAAGCCAAATAGCGAGAGGCGTATCATCGGAAATGGTGGTACGCCTTTTTCTTTGGGTATATTTTACCTTTAGTTCCTTTAAATATAATAACAATGGAAGATGAGTTAGCTATTCTGCAAGAAGAATTTAATGAGTTTGCAGCCAACTCCGGTTCTCGAGTGGTCGGTGTTTCGTATACTAGAAAATGGAAAAATAGATAATTTTTGCTATATTGGCGCGTAAAACAGACAAGGAGAGACAATTCAGTGAAAGCGGCACAAATTACGCAGTACAACAAAAATATTTATATTTCGGTCAATGATGCCCCAATCCCTAAAATGTTTGTAAGGAAATTTGGTACAGGGCAGTTGGGAAAAGACTGCCCTGTAGTGCAGTAATGAAATGCAATAGTATTTCGCACCCAAATACCAGTATTTCACACCATAAAGTCAGAGAGAAACCTTTATTTGCCGATATAATAGATGATGATTTATGTAGCCTAAAAAGATTAGAAAGGTTTGATTTGAAATGAAGATTGCAGTTGTAGATGATGATAAGGCAATTTGTGAGGCTATTG
>JBJEOZ010000283.1:0-2824 GCA_051880975.1 Ruminococcus sp. | reverse complement strand
AGTCTTGCCCACACCGGTAGGTCCGACAAAGATAAATGACGCAGGTCTTCTTCTTGGGGAAATTTGAACACGGTTACGCTTGATGGCTGATGCCAAGGCGCTTACAGCCTCGGTCTGACCAATGATTTTTTTGCTTAGCTTATCCTCCAAATCGGCAAGCTTTGAAAGCTCGTTTTCTCTTATTCGGGATGCGGGAATACCTGTCCACAGCTCAATTACCTTTGCCAAGTCCTCTTCCTCAACCTGAACATTTACCGCCTGTGGCTCAAGCTGTTTCATCTTTTCGTCAATATTGATAAGCTGGGTTTTGATTTCTGCAATCTTTTCAAAATCTACATTTTCCTCTGTTGTAAGGCTTTCCTGCTTTTGGGATAATTCCTTTTTCTCAACAGTTAGCTTGTCGTAATCCTCCATTGCCTTGCTCTTTAATGCACAGCAGGCACAGGATTCGTCAAGAAGGTCAATGGCCTTGTCGGGCAAAAATCTGTCTGTGATATATCTTTCGGAGAAAACAACTGCTTTTCTCACAATATCGTCGGATACAGCTACTCTGTGGTGTACCTCGTAGTAGGATTTTACTCCCATAAGCACATCTATTGTTTCTGAAATTGAAGGCTCATTCACCTTTACAGGCTGAAATCTTCTTTCAAGGGCAGAGTCCTTTTCGATATATTTGCGGTATTCCGCATAGGTTGTAGCGCCGATAACCTGAATTTCACCTCTTGATAGTGCAGGCTTTAGGATATTGGCGGCATTCATTGTACCCTCGCTGTCACCTGTTCCCACAAGGCTATGTACCTCGTCAATGAACAGTATGATGTTGCCAAGCTCTTTAACCTCTTTGATAAGGCCTTTAATACGGCTTTCAAACTGACCTCTGAACTGTGTTCCTGCTACAAGGGCGGTTAAGTCGAGAAGATGTATTTCCTTGTTTCTAAGCCTTAGCGGAACATTACCCTCAACAATTCGTGATGCAAGTCCCTCTGCAATAGCTGTTTTACCTACACCCGGTTCACCTATTAGACAAGGGTTGTTCTTACTTCTTCGGGAGAGGATTTGAATTACCCTTTCAATCTCTTTATCTCTGCCGATTACTCTGTCAACTCTTCCCTCTTGTGCCTTTCGGGTTAAATCCTCGCAGTAAAGGCCAAGGAACTTTTTCTTTTTGTTTGGCTTATCCTTGCGGTTATTCTTCACCTTTTCGGAGCCTGACTGCTCAGTATTTCCCTTGCTTGCAGAATTTCCGTTGAAAATATTGTTAAAGAATGCAGGGAATGTTGGCGCACCGCCCGGGGTAAAGTCCTTATCCTCGTCCTCATCGTCGCTTTCCACAAGCTCTCCATTCATTGTATCAGGGTCGATTCCCAGGGATTCAACCATAGACTGGATGTCACCACCCTCGCCCATATTGTCCATAATTGAGGTCATTTGGTCTTGGACAGCCTCTAAATCATCGTCTGTAATCCCCATTTTATTTATTAAATCCTCTACCGGCTTGATGCCCAGTTCCTTGGCACAGGTAAGGCAATATCCCTTGGGATTACCATCTGTAGTTGAAGAAACGAACACCACTGCAGGGCGTTTATTACACTTTGAACAAAGCATATTTATTCTCCTTCCTTATTCTGATTGATTTCAGAATTTTTTAACAAATCTAAAAATAATAGGAAATATTTTATAAGTGCAAATATCATTGTAGCCGCTGTAACGCTGAGCATAATCAGCGAAAGATAAGGCACAGTGATGTCTGCAACCTTTAGAACAACTATTGTGCATACCGAAAGATAAAACAGCACAGTACCAACCTTGCCGTACCATCTTGCCTGAGGTGGCTTTATGTCATTCTTTATCAGGGAAAGACCTCCAACCATCATCAAAATATCCTTGATGATGAGAATAACCATCACTGTGATAACCTCAGGTGAAATTATACATATTCCCACACCTACTGCTAACAAGGTAAGTTTATCAGCAACCGGGTCGAGAACTTTGCCGAATTCTGAAACTTGATTAAATTTTCTGGCGATAAATCCGTCAACACAGTCGGTAAGTCCCGAAATGATAATCATCAGTGATGCCCAAACATAGTTCCCATTTAAGAATAATATCATAAACGGCGTAATAAGTAAAATACGCAAAAATGAAAGTATATTGGGTATTGTCAAAATATCGTCTGTGTCAACTCGTTCTGCTTTTAATTCTTTTTGCTTTACTCTTTCTTCTTTTCCCATCTTTTTTCTCCCTTAAAATACCGAAGGTACTGAATTAAGTATTCCTGTTACAATGTTGTTATCGTAAAAAAGCTTGAACAATACTGTATCTTCAGCCATAACTCCAAAGTCAAAATAGCTTATTGCTCCGCCTGTTACAATGGGGACAACTATGATGACAATGGCTGTTAAGAAATACACAATAACAAGTCCGTCTAAAATACCAACAAGTCCGCCTAACAGTCTATTGACGGTGTGTAGCACAGGTATCTCCATAACACCTGCAATCAGCTTGGAAACTTTTGCTGTGATAAACCTTAAAATAAAGAAAAGGATTATAACAAGGAAAAAGCTGATTATTGCTGTGATAATAGGACCTATTACAGACTCTACCGCAGACGCAATATTGTCGCTTTGGTTCTGCACCACTGTGTCAATATTTTTGTTTACAGTATCTGCACTATAACCAAACAGACTTAATATAGACTGTATGTAGTCGGGCAGTCCCGAGGCTGTTTCTCCCACTGTTTTTGTGGTGGTGCTTAAATTACTGTTAATTGAATTGCTAAGGCTGTTTATTATATTATCCTTAATCAAACAAGAATAAATCAAGT
>JBJEOZ010000282.1:0-13940 GCA_051880975.1 Ruminococcus sp. | reverse complement strand
GAATATTTTTCCGAAGAATTTGATGAATCATTGGAAGAGGAATTGGCTGAAGAAACAGAAAATTCTTTTGAAGAATTAAATATTCTTGATGAATATGTTGATGATTTAGAAAAAATTGATATTTCTGCCGAAACTGATAATAGTGATAACAGGGAAGAAACAGAGCAAAATAATCAGGAAAAGGAAGAACAAAATAATCCTCAGACAGAAGAAAATAATTCTAATGAAGAAATAAAAACCGAAGATGAAATTGAAGAAAACACTGTTGAAACTTCAAATAATGATGCTTACAGTGAAGAAATTTTACGCAAGGTGATAAGTGAGATTTTGGCACAAGAGGAGGAAAAGGCAAATGTTGCCGGTGACTCTCAAACTATAAGGGAAGTACAAAACCTTGAACAGCAACACCTTAATCAGTCAAATGATAGTGCCGACCTTATCATAAACAGTGGTGGAGAGCGTTATCTGTACTACGGTGAGCTAAACGAAAATTCACTTCGTGACGGCTACGGAAGAACAGAGATGGACAACGGAAAGACTGCCTACGAGGGTAACTACAAGAACAACAAGCGAGATGGTTTTGGCTCCTACTACTACAAGGACGGAGGTCTTTGCTACACCGGAGAATGGAAAAATAACAAGCGTAACGGTTTTGGCTTGGGTGTTCGTTCCTCCGACGGCTCCTATCACGCCGGTGGTTGGTCTGATAACAAACCAAACGGTATGGGTGTAAGATTTGACAAATACGGAAAGCTTTCCTATGTTTCAAATTTCAAAGACGGAAAAGAAACAGGGCTTTGTGTAGAATTTAGAAAAGACGGAGGAATTTCCATTTTCAAGTTGATTGACGATACAAAGAAAATAATTCAAACTATTTATCCATAATACTCATAAAACAAAACTTTTGTAACAAACTATTACCGTACCGACCGGTACGGTAATTTTTTATGAGGTGATAAAATGAAGAAGATTGTAATACCGTTCTTTTTAGCGGTTATACTTGCATTTTCTCTTGTAGGCTGTGGCAAAAATAACAACAATGATAAAAACAACTCCACAACAGCCACCACAAGCTCAACAACAGAGTCAACTACAGAGTCAACAACAAGTAAAACACAGTCGTCAACATCAGCAACCGACAATAACAACAACGACGGTGCCGTTAATGACTCTAACGGAATAATCGGCGATGCAGGGGATGCTGTTGAGGATATCGGCGACGGTATCCAACGAGGAGTCAACGACATCATAGAGTAAGAAAAGCACGGTTTCCCGTGCTTTACATATTTTTATACCATTTATACCATAGCCTTAAGCTCATTCCTCAGCCTTTTAATAATCTTCTTTTCAAGCCTTGATATGTAGGATTGAGAAATTCCCAGCTGGTCAGCAACCTGTTTTTGAGTAAATTCCTTTTTATTGTTCAGTCCAAACCTCATTTCCATAATCAGCTTTTCCCTTGAGTTTAATTTGTCCACAGCCTGAAGTAACAGCTTTTTCTCCAGTTCACTTTCAATATCCTTGTTAACAACGTCAGGCTCACTTCCCAAAATATCACTTAACAAAAGTTCGTTTCCGTCCCAGTCTGTGTTTAAAGGCTCTTCAATAGAAACCTCATTTTTTGTGTTGGAGGTCTTTCTTAGATACATCAGTATTTCATTTTCTATGCATCTGCTGGCATATGTTGCAAGCTTTGTGCATCTGTCGGGAGAAAATGTGTTAACCGCTTTAATAAGTCCGATAGTGCCTATGGAAATCAGGTCATCAATGGGAACATTTGAATTTTCAAATTTTTTCGCTATATATACAACAAGCCTTAGATTATGGACAATCAGCTTGTTTTTGCATTTTTCATTCCCCTGATTTATCCCATTATATAAGTCATTTTCTTCCTCTTTGGTAAGTGGAGGAGGCAGTGATTCACTGCTGTTTATGTAAAAAACATCATTTTTAAAAAATGCTTTTTTTATTTTGTAAATAATCTCTTTAATCATATCATCACTCGCATATATTTTTATAGTTAAAAATAGAGTTTACTTCACCCTTAAGAATGTCCTTTGTAATGCCAATATACACCTCTCGGCAGATTTTATTGTTATCTATGTAAAGCTCCTGTGGCAAAAATCCCTTTATTATACCTTCACCTCCAAGTGAATTAAAGGGTATGATTCTGTATTTGCCGTCAGGAACAATTATTTTTTCAAGTAGTTTTTCTTCTGCAAGAATAACATCACTTCCGCTGAATGGCTCTTTTATATTACAGCAGGTGTCGTATTTTGAGAAAAATTCATATTCCCTGTTATCATATTTGATTTTGATTTTGTGTATTAAACTTCCCCTATCAAACCTGATTTTGTCAATCAGCCTAAGCAAAATATAAGCAACAGTTGTCATTCCAATCAGCATAAATGGGGAAATATTAAAATAAACAATACTGTTGTTAACTGATATAAAGTCACTTTTTACAGCACTCAGCATAAAAAGTATTATACCGCTAAAGCTGGTGCTTATGAGGAAAAGCACAAATGTCCTTTTCGCAAAAGTCCTAAAATTTTTGTACCCAAATGCAGATAAAATAATGATTACTGTTACAAACAGCCTTGTGATGAAATTGAATAAAAAATTTAAGGAGGGCAATAATATAATCAGTGACGAAACACCTCCCAAAAAGGATGCAATAATCAAACGAAAATGTTTGCAATTAATTTTTAGTATTTTCCCTGTAATATTCAGCAAAATGTAGTCAATAATTATATTAGTAAAAACAAGTGTATCAACATATATTGTCATCAACTCACCAAAACTATTATCCCATATATTTACATATTAAATTGTCATATGGTAGGTGAAAAATTTTATGTTATTAGGCTTTATATTAGGTCTTTTTATCGGAGCGTTGTTGGGAATATTTATGATGTGTCTTTTACAGTCAAATCATGACAAACATTAAGATAATAATTTGAAACGGCTGTTGCGAAATTGTTAATAATCGCAACAGCCGTTTTTTATACATATAAATTTGTAAATTTGTGTCGAAATTTAAGTCAAATTCCTTTCACCAACGCAAAGTGCCGCACACATACCCTGTCCCACATGAGTACCGATAATAGGACCGATTTTTACAGTGATAACTTCCTTAACAAGAGGGGATAGAAGCTCCTTTAGCTTTTCTGCCTTTTCGGGACACTCTGCGTGAGCAACAAAAATTGTCTGGTTTTCAAGGTCAACACCGTCCCTTTTGATTCTGTCAACAAGAGTAGTGAATACCTTTGCATTGCCTCTAATCTTTGCAACAGCCAACAGCTTGCCCTCATTGTCAACTGAAATCAATGGTTTAATTTGAAGCGCCTTACCAAAGGTTGCAGATAATGCTCCAATTCTTCCGCCCTTTTTAAGCTGGTCAAGGTCGTCAACTACAAACCAGTGAACAATTTTCATTTTCATATCTTCAATGTATTTGCAAAGCTCATCAAAGGACGGTGACTCCTCTTGCATTTTTTTACCGGCTAAATATGCAAGGTATCCCTCACCGGCAGATGCACAAAGTGAGTCTATAACAGTGATTTTCCTGTCGGGATATTTTTCAAGTAATTCCTGAGTGGCTATTTTACAGGTGTTGTATGTTCCGCTCATACCGGAAGTAAAGCAAATGTAAATAATATCCTTTCCCTCTTTTAGTACAGGCTCAAAGTTCTCTGCAAAGGTATCAAACTGCACCTGAGCTGTCTTAGCGTCAGCACCGTTCTTAAGTGCTTTGTAAAAGTCCTCCATGGACATTTCACGCTCGTCGAGATAATGCTTGTAGTTTTTGTCGTCAAGGCAGAACTGCATTGGTATAATTTCAATGTCAAGTTCCTTTGCAAGGCTGTCAGTAAGGTCGCAGGTCGAATCACAAAAAAGCTTATAGTTCATTACAACAATCCTCCATATAGTAGTAATATTTATTATTTGCATTCATACTAATATTAACAAAGGATAAATTGAATGTCAACGGAGGCAGGTATGAATTGTAGTTTTTTTGAGTTAAGACG
The DNA here is from genome assembly GCA_051880975.1 of Ruminococcus sp. Taxonomy (GTDB): domain Bacteria; phylum Bacillota; class Clostridia; order Oscillospirales; family Acutalibacteraceae; genus Ruminococcoides. The sequence goes on along the minus strand of JBJEOZ010000282.1, from coordinate 9,909 downwards.
AAAAGAGGTCATAAACCGAGCCAACGGTTGTCGCATAGGTTTTGTAGATGACCTTGAGATTGATACAGAGTGTGCAAGGCTAAAAGCCTTAATCATCTACGGTGGTTTTAGGTGCTTTGGTCTATTTGGCAGAAAAAACGATTTTATAATTCCTTGGAAGAATATTGGGCTTATCGGAGAAGATACAATACTTGTAGATTGGGAAATCCCAACCCCTGCACCGAAAAAATTTTTCGGAGGACACAAACGCAGAAGACATAATTAGGAAAATATCATTACAAAACATAAATTGTGTATTTTGCACACTAAATCACTACATATATTGTGCAAAACTCCGTTGAAAAAAGAAAAATAAAGTAATATAATTATATGAGAATGTTTTGTTACTTAATAACAGAGGAATTATAATGAGTAAATCAGTAAGAACTAAAATTCTAATATTTTTCTTGGTGGCATTCATTGCGTTAACTCCTATGGCTGTGCTGTATCCAAGGGTTACAGCCCTTACAGATTACGCCTACGAGGACGAAAAGGGTAATCTTGAAGATCCTGTTTATGATGAATATTCAGGAATGGGTTACGGCAATGCATTTGATATGTTTGGGGAATTAACCACTCCTGAAACAACAGAGCAACTTAACACAACAACAACCCAGTCCACCACAAAGGAATATCAGGTTGCAGTAAAGAAAAACGAAAGAACTCCCACAGAGCCCGGCTCAAAGGAAGTTATTTCAACCACAAAAAGTAAATTTGAGGACGGAACCCTTGATTACAACAGCGTTGGCAAAAATCAAAATATTAAGGGTGAAAAGCTTAGAACCTTGCCAAAGCCCAGTGAAGAGTCAAAGAACAGTCAGCTTTCTAAAGGTTACCTAATTGCAATCAAAAATCCCGACCCAAACTACAAGTATAACGGAAAAGCTGTTGATATGACAGAAAAGGATTTGGATATTGCCGAAAGGCTTGTAATGGGCGAAGCCGGTACAATGGGATTTTACGGATGTTGTCTTGTTGCACAGGCAATCAGAGATACATACTATTACGGGAACTTTAAGTCCATAAACGCAGTGCGTATAGGCTATGGCTATGACGGAAGTATAAAGCATAAGCCGAATGCAGCAGCCCGCAAGGCTGTAAAGTATATTCTTAAACAGGGAAATTCAGCAATTCAGCACAGAATACTCTACTTCTACAACCCAAGATTATGCGTAAGCAAATGGCACGAATCAAGGGATTATCTTGTTACATACAAGGATGTAAGATTTTTTGATAAATAAATCCTTAAAAAATTACAGAAAATCAGGTGTTTTTCTCAATAAAACACTTGATTTTTTTCCTTTTATATGGTAAAATGCAGATTGCATTACGCACGTAGGTGCTAATTGCCATGGTGAGTAAATCTACTTCGGCGATTAAATCAATAACACCTGCGGAGGATTTAACCTTAAGGAGGAATAAAAAATGGCAGTAGTTTCAATGAAACAGCTATTAGAGGCTGGTGTTCACTTTGGTCACCAGACAAGAAGATGGAACCCTAAGATGGCAGAGTACATCTTCACAGAAAGAAACGGTATCTACATTATTGATTTGCAGAAGACCGTAAAGAAGCTTGACGAGGCTTATAACTTCGTTAAGGAAATTTCAACTGAAGGCAAGAGCGTTCTCTTTGTTGGTACAAAGAAGCAGGCTCAGGAGTCAGTTAAGGAAGAGGCTTTAAGAGCAGGTGCTTTCTATGTTAACGCAAGATGGCTCGGCGGTATGATGACAAACTTCACAACAATCAGAAGAAGAGTTGCAAGACTTAAGCAGCTCCGTGCTATGGAAGAAGACGGTACATTTGAGCTTCTCCCAAAGAAGGAAGTTATCAAGCTCAACCTTGAAATCGAAAAGCTTGAAAAGTTCCTCGGCGGTATCAAAGAGATGGAAGAGCTTCCGGGATGTCTTTTCATCATTGACCCAAGAAAAGAAAGAATTGCAGTAGCAGAGGCTAAGAAACTCAATATTCCTATCGTTGCTATTGTTGATACAAACTGTGACCCTGACGAGATTGACTATGTTATCCCTGGTAACGACGACGCTATCCGTGCAGTAAAGCTTATTGCAGGTGCTATGGCTAACGCTGTTATCGAAGGTAGAGAAGGTCAGATGGGTGCTGCTGAGATCACAGAAGAAGAAACAGCAGAAGAAACAGAAGAATAATTGAATATAACTTTTGAGAGGATGATATAAATGGCATCATTTACAGCTAAAGATGTTAAGGCTTTAAGAGAACAAACCGGCTGCGGTATGATGGACTGCAAAAAGGCACTTGTTGAAGCAGACGGAGATATGGACAAGGCTGTTGACTTTTTAAGAGAACAGGGTCTTGCAAAGCAGGCTAAAAAGGCAAGCAGAATTGCAGCCGAGGGTATGGCTTACGCTATGACTTCCGACGACCTTAAGAAGGGCGTTGTTATCGAAGTTAACGCAGAAACAGACTTTGTTGCAAAGAACGCAGATTTCCAGGCATTTGTAAAGATTTGTGCACAGACAGTTATGGACAATGCTCCTGCTGATGTAGAGGCACTTCTTGCTTGTCAGGCAAGTGGCAGTGACAAGACAGTTGCAGAGCTTCTTCAGGAGAAGGTTCTCGTTATCGGCGAAAACATTCAGCTTCGTCGTTTCAAGATGATGGAGGGCGCTTGTGTAGCATATGTTCACGCAGGCGGTGTTATCGGTGTTCTTGTTAACTTCGATACAGACCTTGCTGATAAGCCTGAGTTCGTAACATACGGTAAGGATATTGCAATGCAGATTGCAGCTCTTAACACACCTTACCTTAAGGCAGAGGATGTTCCTGCTGATGTTCTTGAGCACGAAAAGGAAATTATGAAGGCTGAGGTTATCAATTCAGGTAAGCCTGAGGCAATCGCAGACAAGATTGTTATGGGTAAGATTGGTAAGTACTACAAGGAGAACTGTCTCCTTGACCAGGCTTTCGTTAAGGAAAACAAGATTTCTGTTCAGCAGTACACAAACAATACTGCTAAGGAGCTTGGCGGTTCTATCGCAATCAAGGAATTCGTTCGTTTTGAAAAGGGAGAAGGTCTTGAAAAGCGTCAGGACGATTTCGCTGCTGAAGTGGCAAGTATGACAAAATAATTTACTTTTAAATTATTTAGAGCTATCTCGTAAGAGGTAGCTCTTTTTTGCATAAAAATTTCTAAATTTCTTTTCTATTCCTTTACAAAGTACCACATATAGTGTATTATTAATGTGTATAAAGATATATATTATGGATAGGAGTGTACAAAAATGAATAAGAAATATAAAAGAGTTTTGCTTAAACTTTCAGGCGAATCCCTTGCCGGTGAAGAAAAGAAAGGAATCAATTTCGACATTGTTGAGTCCTTTTGCAGTGCAATCAAAAAATGCGTTGACGACGGAGTACAGGTTGCTATCGTTGTAGGCGGAGGTAATTTCTGGCGTGGCAGAAGCTCAGGCAAGATGGACAGAACAAGAGCAGACCATATGGGTATGCTGGCAACAGCAATCAACGCCCTTGGTGTTGGCGATACCCTTGAACAGGCAGGTGTTGATGTTCGTGTTATGACAGCTATCTCTATGCCACAGGTTGCAGAGCCATACATCAGAAACAGAGCAGTTCGCCACCTTGAAAAGGGCAGAGTTGTAATCTTCGGTTGCGGAACTGGTAATCCTTTCTTCAGCACAGATACTGCTGCAGCTTTGCGTGCAGTTGAGATTGATGCAGACATTATTATGAAGGCAACTATGGTTGACGGTGTTTACGACAGCGATCCTAAGAAAAATCCTGATGCAAAGCGTTACGACAGAGTATCCTTTGACGAAGTTCTTGCCAAAAATCTTGCAGTTATGGACAGCACAGCAGCTTCTCTTTGTAAGGATAACAATATGCCTATTCTTGTATTCAGCGTTGACGAACCAATGAACATATATAAAGCCGTGTGCGGAGAAAATATCGGCACAGTTTGCGGTTAATTACGGAGGATAAAATGAAGAATGTAATTGATAAGACAAAAGAAAAAATGCACAGAAGAATTGAACATCTTGAGTCAGAGTATGCCTCAATTCGTGCAGGTAGAGCTAATCCCGGAGTTCTTGACAAGGTTACAGTTAACTACTACGGAACTCCTACTCCTGTAAATCAGGTTGCCGCTGTTTCTGTTACAGAAGCAAGAACACTTGTTGTTCAGCCTTGGGATGTTTCCCTTTTAAAGGAGCTTGAAAGGGCAATTCAAATGTCAGATATAGGCATTAACCCTCAAAATGACGGTAAGGTGCTAAGACTTATTTTCCCACCTCTTACAGAGGAGAGAAGAAAGGACATTGTTAAGGATGTCAGCAAAATGGCAGAGGACACAAAGGTACAAATCCGTAATGCCCGCCGTGAAGCTATTGACAAAATTAAGGCTCTTAAAAAGTCCGGAGAAATCACCGAGGACGATCAAAAAGACGGTGAAAAGAAAATTCAGGATATTACAGACAAGTGTGCAAAGGAAGTAGATGCACTGTCAAGTAAAAAGCAAAAGGAAATTATGGCAATCTAAAATGGCTATTTTCAAAAAGAAACAAAATTTATCAATAGACAACATAGTACTTCCAAATCATGTGGGCATAATTATGGACGGTAACGGCCGCTGGGCAAAGAAAAGGGGTTTGCCCAGAAGTGCCGGTCATTCTGCCGGTGCAAAGAATTTCAGGAAAATCATTCGCTATTGCAGTGACATCGGCATAAAGCACCTGACAATGTATGCCTTTTCCACCGAAAACTGGAAGCGTCCCAAAGAAGAAGTAGATGCCCTTATGAAACTTTTCAAGCAGTATCTTGAGGAGGCACTTAGGGATTTTCAGGACGACACAATTAAGCTTAAATTCATCGGTGACATAAAGGGTTTTTCTCCTGATATTCAAAGTCTTATGATTGATGCACAGGAGGGTAGCAAGGACAGGGACGGTATGGTTCTTAACCTTGCTATGAACTATGGCGGACGTGACGAGCTTGTTATGGCAACAAAGTCTATTGCAAAAAGGGTTCAGTCGGGCGAAATTGCTGTTGAGGATATTGACGAAGAGTTGATTTCAGACAGCATCTACACTGCCGGTCAGCCTGACCCTGACTTAATTATCAGACCCTCCGGTGAATACCGTACATCCAATTTCTTATTGTGGCAGTCTGCGTATGCAGAATATGTGATTATGGATAAATTGTGGCCTGATTTTAATTTTGACGATATGAATTACGCTCTCATAGAATACGCAAAACGCAATCGCCGTTTTGGAGGGGTATAGGGGGAAATTATGAAAACAAGAGTTATCACTTCAGCAGTTGGCATACCGGCAATTATTATAGTTTTGTTGCTTAGTCAGTTTATTACACCTTTTATAACAACAGTTATTTTGTCTTTACTTACAGTTCTTATGGTAAGCGAAGTTCTTTTGGCAAAAAAATTGTTAAAGGATTTCAGGATAAGCGTAATTTGTCTTGCTTATGCTTTTGCAATGCCAATGGTTTCATTTACAAAGTTTTGGTTCCTTCCATTCTTTGTTTTTTCCGTTGCACTTTTAGCGGTTATGGTATTTTTCCACGAAACCGTTAAGCTTTCAAATATCGCATATTCCTTTTTCACAACTGTTGTAATTTCAACAGGTATTGCGTCAATCACAAATATGATGACTACATATCCTCAATATTGCGCTTTCTATGCAGTGCTTGCAATCGGTATTCCTTGGGTTGCAGATGCAGGTGCATATTTTGCAGGAGTAAAGCTTGGTACACGCAAATTATGTCCGAAAATCAGCCCCAAAAAGACTGTTGAGGGTGCTATCGGCGGTCTTTTAGCCGGAGTGTTGGGCACACTTATTATTGGATTTATATTTGATTTTATATTCGGATATACATATGTAAATTACATTGCCCTTATGATAATCGGTATAATCAATGCACCCCTTTCTATGCTTGGTGACCTTGGTTTTTCAATCATTAAGCGAAATCTTGGCATTAAGGACTACGGTAGCATTATCCCCGGTCATGGCGGAATGCTTGACAGATTTGACAGCGTTGTAATTACTGCTCCTCTTGTTTATATTGTATCCTTGTTCACCATTATAATTCTGTAAGAGGTAATTATGGTTAATACACTTTCAATTCTTGGCTCCACAGGTTCCATCGGTACACAGGCGTTAGATGTAGCTCGTAAGCTAAGCTTAAATATATGCGCCCTAACTGCATATAGTAATATTGATATTTTAGAACAACAGGTAAGAGAGTTTAAACCCTCTCTTGCTGTTGTTTTTTCGCAAGAAAAGGCAGAGGAATTAAAAATAAAAATTGCAGATACAAGCACCAAAGTTCTCTGGGGGATGGATGGCCTTATTGAGGCGTCTGTAATTGACAGCGCCGATATGGTGCTAAATTCCCTTGTGGGTATGGTGGGACTTACACCAACCCTGAGTGCAATAAATTCTGGCAAGGATGTTGCCCTTGCCAACAAGGAAACCTTGGTTGCAGGCGGAAGTCTTGTTATGGACGCCGTAAAGAGGAACAATGTTCATATGTACCCTGTTGACAGCGAACACTCCGCTATTTTCCAATGCTTGCAGGGTATGAACAATAAAAAAGAACTGAAAAAACTGATTTTAACAGCCTCCGGCGGTCCTTTCTTCGGAAAGACAGAAAACGACCTTAAGGATGTAACAGTTAAAGAGGCGCTAAATCATCCCAACTGGTCAATGGGTGCAAAAATCACCATCGATTCATCTACTATGATGAACAAAGGGCTTGAAATCATTGAGGCAAGCTGGCTTTTTGATATGCCGGAGGACAAAATTGATGTGGTTGTCCACAGAGAGTCCATTGTCCACAGTATGATTCAGTTTGTGGATAATTCCGTTATTGCACAGCTTGGTTTGCCGGATATGCGTATCCCTATTCAGTACGCAATAACCTATCCAAACAGGTTTGAAAGTCCTGTTGATGAGCTGGATTTAACAGCGATTTCCAATCTTTCATTTTGCAAGCCTGACTACAAAACTTTTAAGTGCCTCAAATCCTGTAAAGAGGCAATCAATATGGGTGGCACCGCCCCTGCAATAGCAAACGGTGCAAACGAAGTTGCAAACAAACTTTTCCGAGACGGAAAAATCAAATTTCTTGAAATTGGTGACCTTGTTTATGAGGCACTGCACAATGTGAAGAAGAATGAGATAAAGAGAGTAGAAGATGTTTTAAATGCGGATAAATCTGCAAGACAGTATGTATATGATGCTGTCAAGTAATGGAGGAGATTAATATTACTTCAGTATTAACAACAATAGCCTTAATTGTAATCGGTGTTTTGCTTTTTGAGCTGATTATCTTTATCCACGAGTTTGGTCATTTCATAACAGCCAAAAAAAGCGGAGTTAAGGTTAACGAATTTTCCCTTGGTATGGGGCCAAAGCTTTTTTCCTTTGGCAAGGGCGAAACAAAGTATTCTCTTCGCCTGTTTCCAATAGGAGGCTACTGTGCAATGGAAGGTGAGGATGAAGATTCCCCCGAACCCAGAGCATTTAACAACGCAAAAATTTGGAAAAGGATGATAATAATTATAGCCGGTGCTGTAATGAACATTATCCTTGGACTTCTTTTGATGTTTGTAATTGTGGTACAACAGGATTCTTACAGCACCACAACCGTATCCTCATTTCCGGCAACCTCTTATTCAGCCAACAGCGGACTTAAAACCGGTGATGTGATTAAGGAAATTAACGGTTACGGAATTACCACAAGTATGGATTTCAGCTACCCCATATCCACCGCCGAATTAAAGGCGGTCAAGGGAGATACCCTTGAGGTTTACAAAGAGGATTGCTGTAATTACCTGTACAATATGTCTGCAAAAAATGTACAGGAAAATGCAGACAGTATTTCTGACCGAGATATTGACGCACTAAATAAAATCCTTTTAGAGGCGTCAGGAAAAATCAATTCTGCCGGTGACAAAAAGACTGCAAATAAAATTTATCAGGAATATTATGTAGAAATCAACAGCCTTTTAGGCATAAAGGACTTTGAAATAGAAGAAATTAAGGTAAAGGATACCCGTCAAAGATATACAGCCGATATTTTGGTTGAACGAGATGGGGAAGAAGTGATGCTTAAGGATGTTCAGTTCTTCACCTACACCACAAAGGACGATGAGGAGCCAAAGGTTTCTCTTGACTTTTATGTTGAACAAATGGATAAAACCGTTGGTTCTGTAATAAGCCAAACCTTCTCCCAAACAATTTCCACCTGTAAAATGGTATATGCAAGTCTTGGTGGACTTTTAACAGGAAAATTCGGCTTTAAGGATTTGTCAGGTCCTGTGGGAATTGCATCTACAGTAACACAGGTTGCCTCGGAGAGTCTGCAAACAGGATTTTTAGATGCAGTCAACAGTATAATCTATGTAATGATGATTATTACCGTCAATTTGGGACTTTTCAATATGTTACCTTTCCCTGCACTTGACGGTGGCAGATTTGTATTCCTTTTAATCGAGGCAATACGCAGAAAGCCTGTTCCAAGAAAGGCTGAGGGTGTAGTAAATGCCATAGGAATGGCTCTTCTTATACTCCTCACCATTGTAATTACAGTAAGTGATGTATTTAAGTTAGTAGGGTGATTTTATGTTCAGCAAAAAGCAAGTTAAAGCGGGAAATGTTCTCATAGGCGGTGACTCAAAGGTTGCAATCCAGTCTATGCTGAATATCCCTGCTCACAATATAGAGGAAAGTGTAAAACAGGCTAAGGCACTTGAAGAGGCCGGTTGTGACATTGTAAGGGCGGCAGTTCCCGATATGGAGGCTGTTAAGCTGATTTCTGCACTAAAGGAAAATATCTCAATTCCTGTTGTTGCCGACATTCATTTTGACTATCGACTTGCCCTGGAGTCAGTTTCAGCCGGTGTGGACAAAATCCGCATTAACCCCGGTAATATCGGTGACGACAGCAGAGTAAAGGCTGTTGCCGATGCCTGTGCAAACAACGGAATACCTATAAGAATCGGTGTAAACTCAGGCTCGCTGGAAAAGTCTATTCTTGCAAAGTACGGCAGTCCAACACCTGAGGCTCTTTGCGACAGCGCACTTTACCACGCATCACTACTTGAAAAATTCGATTTTAACGACATAGTTTTGTCAATGAAAAGCTCATCTGTAAAAAATATGGTTGAGGCATACCGACTTGCATCCCTTAGGTGCGACTACCCCCTGCACCTTGGTGTAACCGAGGCGGGAACAGAGAGAATGGGTATAATCAAGTCCTCGGCAGGAATCGGAGCATTGCTTGTACAGGGCATAGGCGATACAATTCGTGTCAGCCTTACAGCCGACCCTGTTAAGGAAATCTACGCCGCAAAGGACATTCTCAAATCCCTTGATATGTACGACGGCGGTATTCAGTTTGTTTCCTGCCCAACCTGTGGAAGAACAAAAATTGACCTTATTTCCCTTGCCAATGATGCACAGGAACGTCTTAAAGACTGCAAAAAGAACATAAAGGTTGCAATTATGGGTTGTGTTGTCAACGGACCGGGTGAAGCAAGGGAAGCAGATATAGGAATTGCAGGTGGAGATAAGGTTGGTCTTATCTTCAAAAAAGGAGAAATCATCTGCAAAGTTCCCGAGGAACAGCTCCTTGATAAATTAGTTGAAGAAATAGAGAAACTTTAAGAAAGAAGAATTATGAAATCAGTAAAAGAAATTTTTTCAGATTACATATGTGAGGATTCAGTAAATGAAGATTTGCTGAATTCTCCCGTTGAAAATATAAGAATTAACAGCAGTAACCGCACCTTGTCCTTTACAGTAAGGTGCCAAAGGCTCTTTAACAGCGGGGATTTTAACACTCTAAAGGATGAACTT
>JBJEOZ010000281.1:0-14088 GCA_051880975.1 Ruminococcus sp. | reverse complement strand
ATCGTTGAGGCTAACAAGCCAAATACGGCTTTGATTTTAAAAGAAATAGTAACTGACCAAAAAAAGTTTAAAACTGTTCTCAGACTTATTACATCTACTGATAACCCTAAATACAAAAATTCTATCATTACTTTTATGAAAATTGATGATAAAGAGTGGGAAAGAATTTTAAGAAATAAAAAAATACTTTACAAATCTGAATAAATTGACTATAATAATAGTAGAATAAAGATAGGCTATTCGAGGTGGAGGAATTCGTACAGTCCACACGCCGATGGTACAGACAGGAGGAAACTCCGAGAGACGCAGGAGAATTGTACGCCTGCCGAATAGCCTGTTTTTTAATTATGTTATTAACCGCTTTCACAATGTGAGGGCGGTATTTTTGTACCCATTAATGAGGTAATAATAATACTAATACCTAATAAAAAGGCATTACATCAGCCGATACAGTTTTGCTACAAACTACAACAAACGCTCCCGAATTTTACGGGAGCGTTTTGCTATTTTTATTTGATATTTTTACTTAAAATCATTCAATACCAAGGTCGTCAACCAGCTTGTGGATGATTTCCTCTGTTGCTATGATTGCATCGTCAACCTTTGTGATGTCCTTTGCACCTGCCATAGCCATATTCGGCTTACCGCCTCCGTTACCGCCGGCAATCTGTGCAACTTGACGGACAATGTCACCGGCTTTAAGACCTAATGCAACTGCATCCTTGCCACAGGAGCAGATAAATGTTACCTTTTCACCTGAAATACCTGCAAGAACAATGGCTGTCATTGGGTTGTTGCTGACTGCTCTTGACGCAATATCACGGAGCATATCTGTTGTTGCGTCATTGATTGCAACGGAGATAATACGAACACCCTTGTATCTCTTGGCATTCTTGAATATTCCCTCAGTTGCATTCTGTGCGATTTTCTTGTTAAGCTCTTCAATCTTCTTGTCCTTTGCCTTCATTTCCTCGGCAATACGGATTGAGCCTTGAACAAGCTCACGAGGGTTGTTTATGCGAAGTGCCTCTGTACATTTATTCACAACATACAAAACGCTGTCAAGGTAGTTAAGAACTCCCTCGCCTGTTACAGCCTCAATTCTTCTCACACCTGATGCAACGGAATTTTCCGACTTGATTTTGAAAAGACCGATATTTGAGGTGTTGCCCACATGAGTACCACCGCAGAATTCAAGTGAGAAGTCACCGGCATTTACAACACGAACTCTGTCGCCGTACTTTTCGCCGAACAGCATCATAGCCCCTAACTTTTTAGCCTCGTCAATGCTCATTTCCTCTGAAACAACCTCAAGCTGTTCAAGGATTTTTTCGTTTACGAGATTTTCTACCTTTTCAAGCTCCTCTGATGTGAGAGCCTCAAAGTGGGTGAAGTCAAATCTAAAGTAATCGTCACTTACAAACTGACCTGCCTGTTCAACATGAGTGCCTAAAACCTCTCTTAAAGCAGCCTGTAAAAGGTGAGCTGCTGTGTGGTTGCGGGTGATGCTCATTCTTCTCTTTGCGTCAATCTTAGCCAAAACTTCATCATCAACTGCAATAACACCCTTTTCAACCTTTACGCTGTGTAGGAAAATTCCCGATGCGTCCTTTGTGGTATTCTTAACAGTTACAACCATATCGTCATTGTTGATGATACCTGTGTCGCCAACCTGTCCACCGCTTTCGGCATAGAAAGGTGTTTTGTTCAGTATAACAACACCGTTTTCGCCCTCTGCAAGTGCCAAAGCCCTTTCGCCGTCTTTAACAATACCTACAACCTTTGCCTGATTCATTGTGAGCTTGTAGCCTGTAAAGCTGGTAGGCTCTATATCGGTAAGGTCGGTGCTGTCGGAAATCCAAGCGTCCTCACCGGCATTTTTTCTTGCATCCCTTGAACGCTTTTTTTGTTCATCAAGAAGTGACTTAAATCTTTCGGTGTCAACAGACATTCCCGATTCGTTTACAATTTCCTTGATAAGGTCAATAGGCAGACCGAAGGTGTCGTTCAGCTTAAAGGCATCATCACCGGAAAGAGTCTTTGAGTCGTTCTTTGTAATCATTGCTTCAAGCATTTGAAAACCCTGATTAACTGTTTGGCTGAAGTTATCCTCCTCAACCTCAATCAGCTTAATGATAAAATCTCTCTTGTCACGAAGTTCGGGATAAGCAGACTCGTTTTCCTTGATTACTGTGTCTGCAATTTTGTATAGGAATGGCTTTGTGTAGCCTAAAATTCTGCCGTGACGGGCGGCTCTTCTGAGAAGTCGTCTTAAAACATAGCCTCTTCCCTCGTTTGACGGCATAACACCGTCACCAATCATAAAGGTTGTGGAGCGGATATGGTCGGTGATAACTCTTAGGGAAATATCTGTCTTTTCGCTTTCACCGTACTCAACACCAACGATTGATGAAATATGCTTCATAATGTTTTGAACTGTGTCAACAAGGAACAAATTGTCAACGCCCTGCATTACACAGGCAAGTCTTTCAAGTCCCATACCTGTGTCGATGTTTGGGTGGTCAAGTGGAGTGTAGTTGCCCTTTCCGTCACTGTCAAACTGGGTGAACACAAGGTTCCAAACCTCCATAAATCTGTCGCAGTCACAGCCAACTGCACAGCTCTCTTTGCCACAGCCGTGTTCTTCTCCACGGTCATAATAAATCTCGGAGCAAGGACCGCAAGGGCCGCTGCCGTGTTCCCAGAAGTTATCATCCTTGCCAAGGCGAACCATATGGCTCTTTTCAACGCCAACCTCTTTAGTCCAAATATTATAAGCCTCGTCATCCTTTTCGTAAATGGAAACATACAGCTTTTCCTTTGGAATTTCCAAAACCTCTGTAAAGAACTCCCAAGCCCAAGCTGTTGCCTCACGCTTGAAGTAGTCCCCAAAGGAGAAGTTACCAAGCATTTCAAAGTATGTTCCGTGGCGGTCGGTGATGCCAACCTCCTCAATGTCAGGGGTACGGATACACTTCTGGCAGGTTGTAACCCTCTTTTTAGGCGGTGTTACTTCGCCTGTAAAGTACTTTTTCATTGGTGCCATACCGCTGTTAATCAGTAGTAGGCTGTTGTCGTCCTTTGGAATAAGTGGGAATGACGGTAGTCTTAAACATCCCTTTGACTCCATAAAGGAAAGGAATTTTTCTCTTAATTCATTAAGTCCTGTCCACTGCATTTGTTATACTCTCCTATCTCAAATTTAAAATATACTAAAAAACAAAAACCTGCCCCTAATTTAAGGAAACTAATTGTTTCCTTAAATTAGGGGCAGGAAAGTTCCTGTGGTACCACCCTACTTGCAGTAATCATAAGTGATTACTACCTCTCGGACTCTTTAACGCAGAAATACGCCGTATTCATCATACGGAGCTACCAAGGTGGCTCAATAACTTTACTTTAGGCAGTTTCACCAAACCTGCCCTCTCTGATGGAACAATGATTTAATCAGTGTTTTCCTGAAAAGCAAATGCTATATTCTCCTTGGTCATAGCTTTTAACCTATCTGTTCTATTATAATCAAGTAATTTATAATTGTCAAGAACGCTTTTTGCGAATTACCGATGAGGGTGGAATTTCCCTGTCGGTAGTCATTTTTAGGCTCTCCATTGCGTGGGGAGCGCTCTCCACACTTTCACCAAACCTGTTTACAAGACCTGTGCAAACAGTAGTGAAAGGTATTCCCGACGGAGGAAGAACATCAAGTGTATCCCCAACAAAGAATTTGTTTCGCTGTGTAATACTGCTTATGTTTCCGTCGCTTTCCTCACACACCGCAACAATGTCGTAGTGGCGAATGTAACCGCCGTTTGAGGTAACTTGTCCCGGCTCACCACCAAGGTAAAAGCCTGTGTTATATTCCCTGTGGCTGATTTTTTCAAGCTCTTCCTTAATCCAAGGCTTTAGGGTGTAATCTTCCCCCATACTCATATAGTCATTCAGTGCGTGGCGGTAGGCATTGGTTGTAACAGCGCAGTAGTATGCACTCTTTGCCCTGCCCTCAATCTTTAATGATGAAATTCCGCTTTTTACAAGATCGGGAATATAGTCAATCATACACATATCTCTGCTGTTGTAAAGGTATGTGCCACCGTCTGCCTCCTCAACAGGGAAGAACTGTCCCTGTCTGTTTTCCTCATACAGATGATACTTCCATCTGCAAGGCTGTGTGCAGTCCCCACGGTTGGCATCTCTGCCTGTCATATAACTGCTGATAAGGCATCTGCCTGAAAAAGAAACGCACATTGCACCGTGTATAAAGCACTCAATTTCCAGTTCCTTTGGGATTTTTGCACGAATGTCGGCAATATCATCAAAGGTCATTTCCCTTGCAAGTACAACCCTTGATGCACCCATATTGTACCAGGCTGTTGCAGTTTCAGAGTTTACAATACCAGCCTGTGTGGAGATATGCCTTTCCACCTTTGGGGCATACTTCTTTGCAAGCTCAAACACACCTAAGTCGGCTATAATAAAGGCATCAACACCGATTTCCTGTGCGTATGCAAGGAAGTCGGGAAGTACCGCAATTTCGTTGTTCCTTGGAAGAGTGTTGATTGTAATATACAGCTTACTTCCGTAGGAATGAGCCAACTCTACTGCCTGTTTCAGCTCATCATTATCAAAATTTTTGGATGCAGTACGCATACCGAATTGCTTTCCCGCAAGGTAAACTGCGTCTGCTCCGAATTTCAGGGAGTTCCTTAGGCACTCCATATCCCCTGCCGGGGCTAAAATTTCAGGTTTTTTCATATCAAGTATTTCCGCTTATCATAAGGTTATATTGGTGTTCGTCTATGTTAGTTGCATAGTAAGCCTCACCTGTGTTTACATCGTGGCAGAAGAAGTAGTAATCTGTGTCGTTAGGATTGATTGCCGCCTCAATAGCCTCCGAGCTTGGGTTACAGATAGGTCCATTTGGAAGTCCTACAATCTTGTATGTGTCGTAGGTACTCTTGAACTTTTTGCCACCCATTGAGCTTGGCACAGAGCTTTTGTCACGGTAAGGATAGTAGGTTGTTGAGTCCAAGTCAAGTTTTGCATAGTCTGATGCATTACCTGCATCAAGTCTGTTGTGAATAACGGAGCTGACATTGTACATATCCTTTGTGTTTGCCGCCTCTGCCTGAATAAGGGATGCTATTGTAATAATCTGGTCAAAGGTGTAGCCTGTGTCAAGGGCTCTGTCCTCAACAGACACCTTCTTTTTGTATCCCTCCGCTGTGCTCAAGGTATTTACATTTTTAGTGGCAAAGTTGCTGAGCATACGGCTTACTGTAAGGGATGGGTCCTCATCCTCATAGAATGTGTAGGTGTCGGGATAGAGGTAGCCCTCAAGCTTGTAGTATCTGCCGTTTGAGGATGCCTTTCCAAGCTCCTTGATAAATTCGTAGTCGTCGTCAAATTCATCGCTGTTACACATATCAAGAAATTCCTGCTTGTCTGTGGTTACACCTGCTTTTTCAAGCTTTTTGGCAATTTCCACAACGCTCATACCCTCGGTAATCTGCACAGAAACAGACTTTTCGTTATTATACGGACTTTCAAGGTAGTTTATGATAGCCTCGTAGTCCATATTTGTCTTTAGCTGGAAGGTTCCCCTTTCCATATACTTGTCGGCATTCTTCATATTGGCATAGAATTTAAAGAAACCAGGCTCCTTGATAATTCCGTTTTTGTAGAGAATGTCAACAATGTCGTCCAAACTATCCTCACGAGTTATTTTGATTGTAACCTCGTTTGCCTCGGGACGGGAGATTGCCAGCATATCGTTAAGTCCTGTCAGGATAAATCTTGACAAAATCACGCCTGCCATAATCACCATAATCAGCCATATCATAGTGAAAATACGCTTATTCTTCTTGGACTTGCGTTTTTCACGCTTTTTAGCCTCTTTTTGCTGACGCTTATCCGCCTTTTTAATATCCTTTTCAACTTCGGCTCTTGTTTTGCCTCCGCTAAAGGAATTCAGCTCCTGACTGTCGCTAAGGGGTGGCTCAGCTTTTTTGGGAGCTTGTCTGCGTTTATGATGTTCCTTTTCAGGCTCATATGGTCTGTCAAGTACAGATTCGTCAATGTGGAGCTTAAAGGACTCTACCTTTTTCTTTCGCTCCTCTTGAAACCTTAATTCGCTGTCGTTAAATTCGTTATTGTTATTACTCATATTGCACCTTCAATCAGATGTTTCTGGTATATTTCTCTGTGATAAGGACATTAACCTTTTGGTCTGTTTCCTCCACAGGGATATTTAGTTTTACAAGGCTGTGGTAGCAAAGTCCGAAAACCTTGCCCTTGTAGTGGGATATAAACCTGTCGTAATATCCTCGTCCGTAGCCTATTCTGCTTCCGTCAGGGCTAAAGCCAAGCCCCGGAGCAACAAGTATGCTGTCCCTAAAGTCCAAAATCCTTTTGCACTTTTTCACATCAGGCTCCATAATTCCAAATGAGCCCACAGTTAGGTCGTCCATACTGTTTATGTAGTAAAAGTCCAGTATTTCACCGTTGCACCTTGGCAGTCCCACCCTTTTATTGTTGGCAAGGGATGCGTAAATCAGCGGGGTGGTGTCAATCTCGTCACCCTTTGAGGAGTAGATGAGAACAAGGTCTGTGTTGATGTAGTCCTCTGTCATAAGGAACCTTGCACATATTTCCACATCAGCACTGTGTTTTTTGTCCTTTGGAATACTCCTTCGTGCCTCTTTCAGGGCTTTTCTCATTTTTTCTTTTTGGGTCGTAATATCTTTAACATTTAGTTTTGACATTGTATTGAATCATACACCTTTTTCATAGTTTCTTCGCCTTTTAGGTACTTTAAGAGGGCAAGACCAAACTCTATTGCCACACCTGCACCCTTGCCTGTGATGATGTTATTACATTCACATACAGCTTCACCTGTGCACTTGCCACCGTCAAAGCTGTCCTCAAAACCGGGATAACAGGTGGCTGACTTACCCCTAAGGTAACCCTTGTGACCTAAAATTGAGGGTGCGGCGCAAATTGCACCGATTAAAAGGTTGTTATCATAGGCATATTCAAGAGCTTTGTTTACAACAGTTGATTTTTCAAGGTTAAGTGTGCCGGGCATACCTCCGGGAAGTACAACTCCCTCAACATCCTTTAGTTCAAAGCAGTCTGTGTCAATATCGGCAATTACTGTAATATCCGACCTTCCTGTCAAAGACTTTTTACCGACACCCACTGTTGTAACCTCCACACCGCCACGGCGGAGAATATCAACAGGGGCTAAAGCCTCAACCTCTTCAAAGCCGTCTGCCAAAAAAACATAAACCATAGTGCAAATCTCCTTTACAGATTTCTTAACCCAATGTAAGCCTCGGGCAATTTTGTATCGGACAAAAATTTTACCATTCCGTCCTCTGCCATATCTTCATCATCAAATATTTTAAGTGAAGGCGGATAGCTGAATGTAAAATTTTCCGCCTTAGATTTCTTCAGTAATTCTCCCAAAAGGGGGAATATATCATCACTTGTACAGAACATCTCCGACACCACACAATGACTGTATTCCTCCTGTGCAACAAGGGCATAGCCACTTTCACTGCAAACAACATAACCGCCGTTATTTTTGGTTAAAGCAACGGAGTACTTCATATAGTCATCGGGAAATTTCAGAGCATTTCCAAGTAAATTTTCGTTCCTAAGCTTTGACATACCCTGTACACTCATTGACACACAGAAAACAGGATATTCTGCAATGTGAACAAGGTCATCCCTTGAAATTGTCTTTGTCTTGGAAAAGCATTTCCTTTCATAGCCAAACCTTTTGTAGTAGCCGTAGAGGTGGTCATTTGCAGGATAAAGGAAAGAAAATTTTTCTCCATAATTTTTAGCGTCATTAAGGCTAAACTCAATCAGCTTTCCCATAATTCCTCTGTTGCGGAATTTTTCGTCAGTTGTGGCTCCGTAAAGGTAATGCGCCTTTTCACCCTTAACCTCACAGGGAATGTGGAAAAGCATAGCTACAATGTCACCGTTATTTTTTGCAGTATATATTCTAAAATTCTTTCTGTTGTGCTTAATAAAGGTTTTAAAGCCTGAAACAGTGTCGTCAAATCCACTAACCCACAGCTTTTTAAGGCTGTTAACACCGGAAAGGCTGTCCAAGGTATATTCAATCATCACTTCACCGGCTTTGCGCTGTACTTCTTCAAAATTGTGTATGGCTTGTAGGAAAGCTTGCTTTTTCTCAACCCCTCAAGTCCCATATCCTCTTCCCTGTTGATATATTTATAGTCAAATAGGCTTTTGGCCAGTTCGTTGTTAATCACAGCATATCCGCCGTCTATGACGGACTTTTCAAAATGCACATCGCAGATGTCACCACGGATTTTGGAGGCAACAGTCATTGCAACAGCCTTGCCGTCAGCATAAAGCACACCGCCGAAAAGACCAAGTGAATTAAAGTAAAGGAATGCCTCCTCAATAGCAGGGTAGTCGGAGCCAAATTCCTCTCCGTCAATGTCCTTTCGGTCGTTGCACCATTTAGCCGCAACAAGTAATGCGTCGGAAAAATTGTCACGACTTAAGGGAACATACTCACAGTTGGGATAATTCCTTAAAAACTGACTGATGTGGTTTCGTTTTCCGTGGTACTTTTTTCCCCTTAGTTTTGCAAGGTCCTCTTGAAGATAGATGTAGTCGGCATCATCCCTTGTTTCAGTAAAAACAAATCTGTCTTTGAAAAGGCTTTTGATTTCATCAACCATTTTTTCGGTAAGCAAGCCGATTTCAAAATCCTCTGCCCCTCTGTCAGTTGCATCAGTTAAAATTTCATTTATCGCCCAAAGGGTGTCCTTACCACCAAAGGGCATTGAGTAACCAACAGGCTTTCTATCATCAAAATAGGCAATAAAAACATAGTCACCCTTAAAGGCAATTTTTATGTTGTATCTGTCACGCCAAAGGTATATGTTGGCAAAGGAACAGTCACAACCCTGAAAGTCTGACCTTTCAAGGGCAGTTTGATATATAAATTTGTCATCAATAACAGGTTTTCTGAAATCTAACATAAAAAATCAAATTTCACCCTCGATTCGTGAATAAACCTCGTTTGCAATTTCTTCAATAGTCTTAGGCTCGCCGTTTTCGGCACAAAGAACCACATTCCAGTTAAGAGCTTTGGCGCAGTAGCTTGCCACATTACGACACTTTTTCAGGAAATCCTCATTCTTCTCGTGAATATCCTTTTTGCCCTCGTCACCCTTGTACCGCTTTGACATCAGCTTTTGGCTGACCTCTGTGGGCATATCAAGGTACACAACATAGTCTGCCCTTGGAATACCCAGCTTATTATGTTCAAAATCATTGAGCCAGTTTAGGAAATCCTCATATTCGCTTTCCTGTAATTTGCTAAGCTGATAAATTGCGTTTGATGTTGAGTAACGGTCGCAAAGGAATATTGTGCCGTTTTCGTAGTCACTCTTCCAGTCCTTTAAAAAGGACGCCACCCTGTCAACAGCATAAAAGGCAGATGCCTGATATGAGTTAACGGAGTCGGGATTACTGCCCAGCTCACCGCCAAGGTACATCCTCACAAGTGCCGAGCTTTCACTTTCATAACAGGGGAATGTGAGTTTCTTAACATTCTTCCCCTGTTGAAGTAGTTTTTTATACAAAAGGTCTGTTTGGGTAGCCTTTCCGCTGCCGTCAAGACCCTCGATAACGATGATTTTACCTGCCATATTTTTCTCTCATTTCTTTCATTTTGCCACAGCTCATTTTACCCTCGGGGCAAGGTCCGAACAGGCAGGAGGGTCCGCAGTGCTTAAATAGCGTTGGGGCAACCTTTAAACATTCAAGTAGCATTTGCTCCGCAACCTCACGAATTTCCCACTGTGCTCTGTTACAGCATCTGTGAGCAAACAGGTTATAAAGGCTCCTTGCGTTAAAGGTGCAAACAATCTTGGTTGTACAGGCATTTGGCAAAACGAACCTTGCGTCCTCGTTAGCCTTTTTGATAAAGGCGTTGCACTTTGCCTTATTTTCTTCTTTAAAGGAATTAATAATTTCGTCCTTACTGCCTGTCTGTTCTTCGCCCTTATATTCGTTTATATATTTCACAACCAAAGCGTCACGAATTTTTGTGTACGCCTCACTTTGCAAATCAATAACCTCTTTGAAAACTTCATTTGCCTCGGGGCAGTCCTCTATTTCGGGAGGAGTTACAAACTCAAATTTTGTACCGTCCACATACCTCTGTGACTGCTGACTGTAGGAAGCAATTCTGTGGCGAACAAGCTGGTGTGAACAGGCTCTTGAAATACCCTCAATACCAAAGGTAAAGGATGCGTGTTCCACAGGACTTCCGTGTCCCAAATCGCTGAGCATATTAAGGAAAGCGGTAGTTTTCTCCTCAGTAAGACCATCCCTTAAATCCTCAATCCCTGAGGGTGAATAGCAAAGCTTTGCCGCCATAGCAACAGTCTGCTCAGGCATAGGTGTATGTGTAAGTAAAGTAACTTTAACCGCCATTTTATTTTCTCCTCTAAATGTTCTTATAATTCTAATATAGCAATTTGACATACTATCAGTTGTACAATATCATACATTATTCATCATTATACCATATTTATTTTTTTATGTAAAGTTAGAACAGATATTGAATTTATCTGTTTTGTATTTTATATTTTAATTCTAAAAAAGAAAAAACAACACCTGCCATATCAACAAGTGTTGTCCTTTGATTATATTATTATTATTCCAAAACCTTTTTAAGATACTGTCCTGTGTAGCTTTCTTTAACCTTTGCAATCTCTTCGGGAGTGCCTGTTGCTACAAGTGTTCCTCCCCTGTCGCCTCCCTCGGGGCCAAGGTCGATTATGTGGTCGGCGGTTTTGATTAGGTCAAGGTTATGCTCGATTACCACAACGGTGTTGCCACCCTCAACAAGGAGTTGAAGTACATCTATGAGCCTGTGGACGTCTGCAATGTGAAGTCCTGTTGTCGGCTCGTCAAGGATGTAAATTGTCTTACCTGTGCTACGCTTTGAAAGCTCTGTTGCCAGTTTGACACGCTGTGCCTCACCGCCTGACAGTGTTGTTGAGGACTGACCGATTTTGATGTAACCCAAGCCAACATCATAAAGGGTTTGTAGCTTTCGGGCGATTTTGGGGATGTTCTTGAAGAATTCACAGCCCTCCTCAACAGTCATTTCCAGTACATCATAGATGGACTTGCCCTTGTACTTCACTTCCAGGGTTTCCCTGTTGTAGCGTTTGCCCTTGCACACATCACAGGGCACATAAACATCAGGGAGAAAGTGCATTTCTATCTTGTTAATTCCGTCACCCTGACAAGCCTCACATCTGCCACCCTTTACATTAAAGCTGAATCTTCCTGCACCGTAGCCACGCTTTTTGGCGTCATTTGTGTTGGCGTACAGCTCCCTAATATCACCAAACACACCTGTGTATGTGGCAGGGTTGCTCCTTGGAGTTCTGCCGATAGGACTTTGGTCGATTTGAATTACCTTGTCAAGGTTTTCTATGCCCTCAATCCTTGTGTGCTTACCGCTTTTGCACTTTGCACGGTTCAGCTCCTTGGCAAGTTTTTTGTAGAGGATTTCGTTTACAAGTGAGCTTTTACCACTTCCCGAAACACCTGTTACGCACACAAATTCACCAAGGGGAATTGTTACATCAATATTTTTCAGATTATTCTGCTTTGCTCCGATAACCTTTAGGAATTTTCCGTTGCCCTTTCGTCTGCTTTCGGGAACTTCAATCTTCCTTTTTCCCGACAGATACTGACCTGTTATAGAATTTTCCGTATTGATAATATCCTCAACAGTACCCTGCGCAACAATTTCTCCGCCGTGAATACCTGCACCGGGGCCTACATCAACAATGTGGTCAGCCGTTCGCATTGTGTCCTCGTCGTGTTCAACCACAAGGACTGTGTTGCCCTTGTCACGCAGAGCCTTTAATGTTTGGAGTAGCTTGTCGTTATCCCTTTGGTGAAGTCCGATTGATGGTTCGTCAAGGATATACACAACACCCATAAGTGACGAGCCGATTTGGGTTGCAAGTCGGATTCGCTGACTTTCACCGCCTGAGAGAGTTCCTGTGTTTCTTGAAAGTGTAAGGTACTCAAGACCAACCGACTTTAGGAAAGTGAGCCTTGCACGGATTTCCTTTAGAATTGATTTGCCGATAAACTGTTCCCTTTCCGTAAGGTCAAGGTTGTCAAGGTAGCTTAGCGCCTCAACAACGGACATATCACAAAACTCCGATATATTTTTGTCACCCACAGTCACGGCAAGGCTTTCCTTACGCAGTCTTTGTCCGTTACATTCGTCACAGTGATGCTCCGACATATAGCCCTGAATTTCCTCTTTTATCCAGTTTGAGGAGGTTTCTCTGTACCGTCTTTCAAGGTTGCCGATAACACCCTCAAAGTCAGTCTGATAATTTTCAAAGCCCTTTCGAGGTGAAAATCTGTGGATTGTAAACTTTTCACCCTTTGTACCGTAAAGGAGAATATCCACAATTTCCTTTGGCAAATCGCATATAGGTGTGTCAAGGGAATAGCCGTAGTGGTCGGCAAGTCCAATCATATATGCCTCTGCAATGGAGTTGCCCTCCATCGCCCAACCACTGCCCTTTAGTCCCCCTTGACGAATGGATTTTGTGGGGTCAGGGATAATCAAATCGGGGTCAACCTTCATAAACATTCCCAGTCCTGTACACTTGGGACAAGCACCAAAGGGGTTGTTAAAGGAGAACATTCTGGGTGTGATTTCGTCAACGGAAACACCGTGCTCGGGACAGGCGTAGTTTTGGCTGAAGGTGATTTCCTCACCGTCAACAACTGCAATAATTGCAAGACCGCCTGACTGCCTCATTGTGGTTTCAAGGGAGTCGGTAAGTCTGCCACGAATACCCTCTTTAACAACAAGCCTGTCCACCACAACCTCAATGCTGTGCTTTTTGTTCTTTTCAAGGGTGATTTCCTCCGACAAGTCATATATATTTCCGTCAACCCTGACACGGGAAAAACCGCTTTTTCTTGCGGAGTCAAACACCTTTTGGTGCATACCCTTTTTGCCCCTTACAACGGGAGCAAGGACTTGAAACCTTTTGCCTTCCCCAATCTCCATAACAGCGTCCACAATTTGGTCGATTGTCTGTTGCTCGATTTTTTTACCGCAGACAGGACAATGTGGCACACCTATCCTTGCGTAAAGCAAACGGAGATAGTCGTAAATTTCCGTAACTGTACCAACTGTGGAACGAGGATTTTTTGAAGTTGTCTTTTGGTCTATGGAAATTGATGGGGACAGCCCCTCAATGGACTGAACATCAGGCTTTTCCATCTGACCTATGAACATTCTTGCATATGAAGAAAGGCTCTCCATATATCTTCGCTGACCCTCAGCATAGATTGTATCAAAGGCAAGGGAGCTTTTTCCGCTTCCCGAAAATCCCGTGATTACAACCAGCTTGTCCCTTGGTATGGTAACATCAACATTTTTAAGGTTATGCTCATTGGCACCCTTAACAATAATTTTATCAAGACTCATATTTTAAATACCCTCATTAAAGTAAAGGGGCAGTCCCCTGCCCCTACTACATTTTACCTATTCACTAATCACTAATCACTCTTCACTATTCACTAAAAACTCAAAACTATTCACTAAAAACTCAAAACTAAAAACTATTCCTCTTCATCAACAGGATAAACAAAAGTTCCGTCCATCATTGCGGCGAAGTTTTCACCGTTCATCTTTTCGTACTTAATAAGGTACTGTGCAACCTCGTGGAGCTTGTCAATATGCTCCTTAAGGATTTTTTCAGTCTTATTATATGCGTCTGTAATGATTGTATGAATTTCTTCGTCAATAGCGGCGGCGGTCTTTTCGGAATAATCCTTAACCTGACCCATATCTCTGCCGATAAATACTTCCTGACTTCCGCTGCCGTACAGGATAGGACCAAGCTTGTCGCTCATACCGTACTTTGTAACCATCTTTTTGGCTGTGGTAGTTGCCTTTTCAATGTCGTTACTTGCGCCTGTGGAGATGTCGCCCATAATGAGAGCCTCTGCAACTCTACCGCCAAGGCATACAAT
>JBJEOZ010000280.1:0-2872 GCA_051880975.1 Ruminococcus sp. | reverse complement strand
CTATGTTTTCCGAGCTGATTGAGCTTGCCCTTAAAAACCTCATATTCTTTGCCCTGCACCTTGACGGGGGCAGCTACCCGCGGCAGTTCACAAAAAAGGAGGAGCAGGACTGCATAGAAAGAATGAGCAGGGGAGACCCCGGGGCGAGAAACGAGCTTATAGAGCATAATCTCAGGCTGGTTGCTCATATCATTAAAAAATATTATGCTGTAAACACCGACCAAGACGACCTTGTTTCCATAGGAACAATTGGACTTATTAAAGCGATAAATACATTTGATGTTGACAAAAAGGTTAAGCTGAGCAGTTATGCATCCCGTTGTATTGAAAACGAGATACTTATGCACTTTAGAAACCAAAGAAAAACATCACAAAATGTTTCACTTGAAGACGCTATCGACACCGACAAGGACGGAAACGCACTAAAACTGATGGATTTGCTGTCAGTTGACGACAACTTTATTGACAACCTTGACAAAAAGATAAATCTTCAAAAAATCGACAAATACATCGAAGAAACACTTACCAAAAGAGAAAAAGAAATCATAAATTTAAGGTACGGTCTTGACGGCAGAAAGCCACTTACACAGAGAGAAGTTTCTGCATTAATGAATATTTCACGGTCATATGTTTCAAGAATTGAAAAAAAGGCTCTTCAAAAGCTCCGTTCAAGGTACGATAACTGAGGGAACAATGATTTAGTCAGTGTTTCCCAAAAAATAAACATCCCTGTAAACAAAATTATGTTTTCAGGGATGTTTATTTTTTATAAGTTGAATTTGTGATTTCTATAAGATTATATTTACCAAAAAGCACAGTAGCAATCCAGCCAAAGTGGGCAAAACAATAGAAATCAAAGTCCACCTAATACTTTTTGTTTCTTTGTATATTGTAAGACAGGTTGTGGAACAAGGAAAGTGCATCAGTACAATTATTATCATACAAATTGCAGTTTTAATTGTCCAGCCGTTGCTTATGAGCAATGCTCCAAGCTCATTTATGCTGTTGTAGTCAACAAGTGTACTGCTTCCGCTGTAAGCCATAAGAACTATTGGAATTACAATCTCATTTGCAGGAAAACCCAGCAACAAGCCGATGATTATTTCTCCGTCAAGTCCGAAAATTTCTCCCACAGGCTGAAAGATACTAACTATATAGGATAATATGCTTTCATTGTTTATTGTAGCATTGGCGCAAATCCATATTATTGCACCTGCCGGCAATGCCACTACAAGCGCTCTCAAAAGTACAAATACAGCTCTGTTTTTTATTGAATCATATATTGTTCTCAAAATTTTCGGTTTTTTAAACCTTGGCATTTCCATAACAAGCTCTTTATCGTCATTTTTAAGTATAGTTTTTGACAGCAAAAGAGAAATACCCATAGAAACTAAAATGCTTAAAATTATAAAGGCTGTAAGTATTAAGGCGGATATTACAGAACGGGTATATGAACCAAAGGATGACGCCACAAAAATTGTTATTACTGCAATCAGCGTAGGAAATCTGCCGTTACAGGGTATAAAGTTGTTAGTAACTACTGCGTTAAGTCGTTGCTGTTTATTTGGAATTATCCTACATTCCGTTACACCACAGGCATTACACCCAAACCCCATACACATTGTAAGCGCCTGTTTTCCGCTGCAATTTGCTTTTCTGAACACATTATCAAGATTAAACGCAACACGGGGTAAGTATCCAAAATTTTCAAGCAAAGCAAAAATAGGGAAGAAGATAGCCATAGGGGGGAGCATAACGGAAACTACCCATGTCACCGTCCTATATACTCCGTCACATATGAAAGAGGTTATTATATTAGGACAACCTAAGGCATTTAGCATATCACAAAGCCATATGCCTACCTTTGAAAACATTGCGCTTAACAGCTCACTGGGGTAATTTGCGCCGATAATTGTGATGTACAAAACAACTGCCAACAGCAGTATCATTATTAGTATTCCCGTAATTTTTGATGTAAAAATCTTATCAAGTCGTTTTTGCATAGTGTTGTCACATTCTGAAACCACCTGACAGTTAAACAACGCTCTGTCTATCGGCTTATGTGCAACTGGCGGACAAGTAATTTCATTATATATGTTAAACTCTATTGCACCTTCTATTTCTTCACAGCCCTTTTTATCCGTTGCCTCTGCTGTGATTACAGGCACTCCCAAAATTTCTTTCATCTTTTTCAGGTTGATTTTTATCCCTGATTTAACTGCACTTTTATACTGATTTACACATATTATTATGTTATTTGCAAGACTCTTTGTTTCTTCAATAAGGGTTAAGCTTTTGCAAATACAGTTAGCGTCCACAACAACAATTACAAAGGAATTTTTGTGGGTTGTCAGATAGTTTTTGCTGTAAATCTCCTCTGCACTTGCGGCGGCTAAGGTGTAAATTCCCGGCAAATCAACCACAGTTACAGTTCTGTCGTTGGCTAAAGTGGATTCTACGCTGTCAACGGTTTTTCCTGTCCAGTTGCCTGTGTGCTGATTTTCTCCTGTGATTTTATTGAATATGGAGCTTTTTCCCACATTGGGGTTTCCTATCAAAATCACCCTTTTATCAACACTCATTTTGCACACTTATGCTCCTTGCAGTTTCGCTTCTAATGGCAAAAATTCCGTAGTTTGTTTTGTATGCACAGATATTTTTACCCATACTTTTATACAGAGGTACAATAGGTGCTCCAACATATATCCCAAAGTTTTTAAGTCTTTCTTTATTACTTTTAATTTCAGTTACCACATAGTCCTTGTTTATTTCTGCATTACTAAGGTTTATATTCTGTGACATACAATCACCTTTAATACATAGTCACTATAATGTATGAAATGATATAAAAACTGTGTGGTTTTTATTTTGA
>JBJEOZ010000279.1:0-2915 GCA_051880975.1 Ruminococcus sp. | reverse complement strand
GCTGCAAGAAAAAATTTCAAGAAATTTTATGAAAACCTCTGATTTTGGGTGTGCATTTTGACCCCCTTTGTCCAAATGAGTGAAGGGGTTATTTCAATTCCGGATACGAAATCCACTTTCAATACAAATGAACAGAGAGGTTATACATATATGCAGAGAAAAGAAATTCAGCGTGGAGATTTATTCTACTACGATTTTGGAAAAAGAGAGGGGTCTGTCCAGTCGGGAGAGAGACCTGTAATGGTAATTCAGGCGGACAACTTTAATGCAAATGCTCCGACAATTATTGTTGCGGCTGTTACGGCTGTGATGAAAAAGAAGTATCTTCCTTCACACATCATTTTGGGTGAGGACTTCGGTCTGAAGAAGCCGTCAATGGTTCTTCTTGAACAGATACAGACCGTCAATAAGGATGAACTGACAGACTACATTGGTTCGGTAAACGATGAAAGGCTTTGGAAGCAAATTAACGCAGCTCTTAAAAAGACTTTCGGTTTATGGATTTACAACACAGACAGAAACGGAGATGTTCGCTGCTTATGCCCCAAGTGCCTGAGCGACTATATCCACGACCCGAATTATGTTGTCAGGCGTCTTGACCCGTTTGCGAAAAGCAAAGACCATTGCGACAAGTGTAATAACAGCGGTTGGGATTATATCGTTTATGACAAACGCACCTCGGTCAAAGGAAAGGGGTGCAGGAATGTCAAATAGCAGTGAAAAAAAGAAGCGTTACGACATTCCTCTTTGGTGTAAACCAAACCTGTCTATTGAGGAGGCGGCAGCTTATTCCGGTATTGGAATGGGAAAGCTTTATGAAATGACGGAAAGTCAGGATTGTCCTTTTGTTCTTTGGATTGGTAGCAGAAGAATGATTAAAAGGAAAGTCTTTGACGAGTATATCGAAAGGCAATACTCGATTTAAGGAAAAAGTCAAGTCTGCGATGAGCCGATTCGCATAATTGGCTTACCGCAGACTTTTGAGTATGCTGTAATCACCAAAGGCAAGGAGGTTATAGCGTATGTCTGACAAACAACTTAAATCCAATATGTCGAGTATCCCAATTTGGAAGAAGATGAACCTTACGGTTGAAGAAGCTTCGGAATATTCGGGCATTGGCACATCAAAGATAAAAGAACTGTCGAATAGCGAAGATTGCCCTTTCGTTCTTTGGAACGGAGCAAAGCGATTGATTAAAAGAAAACAATTTGAGGAATACCTGTCATCGCAGTATTTCCTCTGATGGAGGTGGTGTTATGGGAAATAAGCAGGCTGAATTGAACAATTCAGGTAATCGGGTGGAAACCGTGCCGGTTTGGGTAAAGCCTTACCTTACGATTGATGAAGCGACCGCTTACACAGGCATAGGCAGAGACAAACTCTATGAGATGACAAGCCAAGAGAAATGTCCGTTCGTGCTGTGGGTAGGAAACAGACGAATGATTAAGAGACGAGTTTTTGATGAGTACATTGAGAAAATGTACTCAATATAGAAAGGAGGGCTTATGGACAACGATGTTTTAGCTTACAGAGTCTTACTTGAAAAGCGAAAAGAAAATGCTCCCTTTTGGGAGAAGAAGGTTTTAACGGTTGAGGAAGCAGCCGAGTACACCGGTATCGGCAGGACAAAAATCAGGCAAATCATAATGAGGGGCGATTGTCCCTTTGCTGTCACTAACGGTGTTCAGGTCTGTGTAATCCGAGACAAATTTATTGATTATCTTGATAAGCAATTTTGTATTTAAGGGAGGAAAAAGTTATGCCAAGAACAAAAAGAAAAGACAAATCAAGAGTAGTGCTTCGTACAGGCGAATCACAGAGAGCCGATGGTACATACCATTTCAGTTGGACGGATGCCAACCACAAAAGGCGTTATGTGTATGCCAAGACACTTGATGAACTGCGATACAAAGAGGAACAAATCGCAAAAGACAAGAGCGATGGCATTAAGGCAGAAGCTCGATACACAACGGTAAACGACATTTATGAGCTTTGGAAGGATTTGAAGCGAGGTCTGAAAAACAACACCTTTGAAAACTATAAGTATATGTATGAGACCTTTGTCCGTCATCAGATAGGTTCAAAGACTGTATCTTCTCTGAGAAAAACAGATATAAAGAGGTTCTATAATTACCTTGCAGACGAACGCCATCTGAAGCCGGCTACCATTGATAATATTCATACGGTTCTCCATCAGATTTTGGATATGGCTGTCGATGATGACTACATCAGGAATAACCCGTCAAACAATGTGCTTAAAGAGTTGAAACAGTCCCATTGTTTTCAGACCGAGAAGCGTAGAGCCTTAACAATGCCGGAGCAAGAATTGTTTCTTGACTATCTGAAAAACTCTCCGACATCAAAGTATTGGTATCCGGTGTTTGCGGTTATGATTGGTACGGGACTTCGTGTTGGAGAGGTTACAGGGTTAAGATGGTGCGATATTGATTTGGAAGAAGGTATCATTGATGTGAACCACACGCTGGTTTACTACGACCACCGTACCGAGGGCAGTAAGCGTGGCTGTTACTTCAATGTTAATACGACCAAAACTCCGGCAGGAAGAAGAAAAGTGCCTATGCTCGGTTTCGTCAAAGAAGCATTCTTAATAGAAAAGGAAAGGCAGGAATTGCTCGACCTACACTGCGAAGCGACTGTTGACGGATATACCGATTTTATCTTCATCAACCGTTTTGGTCAGCCGCAACATCAGGCAACCCTGAACAAAGCAATCCGCCGCATTATTCGTGACTGCAACGACGAGCAGTTATTGAAAGATGAAAACGCAGAAGTATTGCTCCCGCATTTTAGCTGTCATTCTTTAAGGCACACTTTCACAACAAGAATGTGCGAAGCAGGGGTAAATGTTAAGGTCATTCAGGACACGCTCGGTCATAAAGATATTTCAACTACG
>JBJEOZ010000278.1:0-2986 GCA_051880975.1 Ruminococcus sp. | reverse complement strand
ATCTAAAAGCTCAGCTAATTTATTGTAGTCCATAATATCCTCGCTAAAAGTGAATTTTTCAAAAAATAAACATTTAAAAGTATATGTATACTAATTATAAGAAGTATCAACTTGTTTGTCAAGAATTCCCGAATACGCCCTTAATTTAATTGACAATCTGTATGTAAAGTGGTATAGTTCAAAGAAGAAAAAGGTGATAATATGAAGAAATGTGAATACTGTGGAAAAGAAATTTCATACTTTGATATGTACTGCACTGACGAATGTCAGGAAAAGGCGGGCAAGTTCTACGATTTGCGTGAAAATTACGGCAAGTTGTTTGCCTTTTTTGACGCAATTTTCGTGTTTATGATACCAATAGGCATATTTTTAGGTTCACTTGTAGGCACAATGGGGGACGCAATGATTGTCATTGGCTTAATAGGGCTTGGAATAATGCTGAACATTCTCCCATTCCCAACAGAAAGTATGATACATAAGCACCAAATTCAAAAATCAAAAAAGATGTGCAGAATTTTCGGCGGAGTACTTATAGTACTTGGAATTGTGGGAGCAATAATAATGTTCTAAAAATTCTAAAAAATGAATAAATGTAAAACTTTGGTCAAGACTATCTTTGAAATCATTTATGGAGGTAATAAAATGATTGATAAAATAGCCTTGACTCTTTTAATTATAGGTGGAATTAACTGGGGACTTGTTGGTATATTCCAGTTTGACCTTGTAGCATTCCTGTGCGGTGGTCAGTCGGGAGTAATCAGCAGAATAATTTACATCATAATCTGCCTGTGCGCAATATGGTGCATCACCCTACTGTTCAAAGACACCCAAAACGCAAAATCCATCACCGACTCAAATTCATAAGGAAAAATGGACTGAGGAATCTTTAAAAACCTCAGTCCATTTTTTAGTAATGCTATAATAGTGAAAAGTGAAGAGTGATTAGTGAATAGGTTTATCAACCAATCAACCAACCAAATCCTTTGTATCTCTTGCGATAACAAGTTCTTCGTTTGTTGGGATAACATAGCAAGGAATTGCACTGTCCTTAGTTGTAATAATTCCCATACCGTCAATGTTGTCGTTTGCTTCTTTGTCAAGCTTAACACCTAAAGCCTTGAGGTAGTCAAGCACAGTAGCACGTAAACCTGCCTGATGTTCCCCAAGTCCTGCTGTAAAGGCAATACCGTCACAACCGCCAAGTGCTACATAGTAAGAGCCAACTGTCTTTGCAATCTGATAGTAAAGCATCTCGTGTGCAAGATGTGCGTGTTCGTTGCCCTCGGACTCTGCCTTGGTAATATCTCTGTCGTCAGAGGAAACTCCCGAAATTCCGTAAAGACCTGACTCCTTGTTGAGAATTCTGTCCATATCCGATGCGGAGAGATGCTCCTTCTCCATAATATATGTAACAACAGACGGGTCAAGTGAGCCGGAGCGAGTACCCATCATAAAGCCGTCAAGTGGTGTAAGTCCCATTGATGTGTCAATTACCTTACCGCCGTCAATGGCTGTAATTGAAGAGCCGTTGCCGATGTGGCAGGTTATGAGCTTTGTGTCCTTGATGTCCTTGCCAAGAAGTTCCGCCAAAACACCTGAAACATATCTGTGTGAAGTACCGTGGAAACCGTAACGGCGGATAGAATACTTCTCGTAATACTTGTAAGGCACAGCATACATATAGGCCTTTTCGGGCATAGTAGAATGGAATGATGTGTCGAACACAGCAACCATTGGAGTATCCTTGCCAAACACACTTTGAGCCGCCCTAACGCCCTGTATAGCGCCCGGATTGTGAAGCGGTGCAAGTGGAGAAAGCTCCTCAATCTCCATCAGCACCTTGTCGTCAATTACTGTGGACTCGTGGAAGATTGAACCGCCCTGAACAACTCTGTGTCCCACAGCATCAACCTCGCTAAGGTCGGAAATCACACCAACCTCAGGGTCTGTCAGCATAGCCTTAACCTGCATAAAAGCCTGTGTATGGTCGTTCATTTCAACCTCAACCTTTTTCTGCTGACCCCTATTATTTTTGTAACCGATAAAGCTGTTTCCAACCCCGATTCGCTCACAGTTACCCTTGCAAAGAACAGACTCGTCATTCATATCAAAAAGCTGGTACTTCAGTGAAGAAGAACCGGCATTGATTACTAATACTTTCATACTTACCTCCTGTTGAATGATTTGTTTCTTTGTTGTATAATAATCACAAGCATATTATAATTCAAAAAAAATCCTATTTCAAGTATTTTGGAGATTTTTATGGTATATGGTCTAATTTCGGAGTTTAACCCCTTTCACAACGGCCACAAATGGCTGATTGAACAGGTAAAAGGGGAAGAAAATACTGTCATAACCGTTATGAGTGGCAGTTTTGTCCAGCGTGGCGACATTTCAATTATAAATAAGTACGACAAAACAAGGGCGTCACTGCAAAACGGAGTTGACCTTGTGATAGAGCTACCTGCCGTCTATTCCCTTGCAAATGCGGAAATTTTCGCAAAAACCGCCGTAAGCATCCTTGACAAAACAGGTGTGACGGACAGGCTGTTTTTCGGCAGTGAATGTGGAGATATTGATGTAATAAATAATGCACTTGACATCATAAGCGACCAAAATGTTCAAGCCAAAATCAAAGAGAATATGAACAAAGGACTTTACTACCCAAAGGCTGTGTATAATTCTATTAAGGAATTATACAATGAAGAAACTGCAAAAATCTTTGACGGATCAAACAACATTTTGGGGCTTGAATATTTAAAAGCACTTAAAGACACCAAAATGAGTGGTGTAACCTTTAAAAGGACAGGCAGTGACCACGACAGCAACGAGGTTACGGAAAACATTGCAAACGGTAGCTTTATAAGGAAAAATTATTCTGATAAAGAATTATACATCCCAAAATACCCCATACAGGACACCGCCGTAATAGAAAATATTGAAAAGCTGATTATCTACAAAATATCCCAAATGACAGAAAATGAGA
>JBJEOZ010000277.1:0-2993 GCA_051880975.1 Ruminococcus sp. | reverse complement strand
GCAAAAAAGATAAGGACTATTACGTGTATATGTCCGGCTTGAAAAGATACTACGGCAAATGGTCGGAGGTAAAGTCAATCACCTTGTGACAGAAAAGCTAAATACTTCATCAAAAATGCAATGTTTTAAACTTAAGGAAATTTACCACACTGTTATTCCCCACCACCAACCGTCATTCCGAGCTTGTCGAGGAATCCCCATCCTTTACCACTCATTTTGTTAGGGGAATCATACTTTCCTATAACCTGATAGTGGAGTTTAGGCACTACTGCTATCCTTTCAGATTCCTCGGTCACTTCGTTTCCTCGGAATGACAGGCAAGGACGCATACCACTAAGTGTAAATATTCTTAAGTTGACGGAATTCATCAAAAATGGGCTGTGCGTTTGCACAGCCCCAACTATTTTGTGTTATTATGAATGATATGAAAATTAAATTTCATCAGGTAAAGGGGAGATTTCTCCACTGCTTTCCGAGGTGCTTTCAATTTTTTGCACAGCGGAGAGCTTTCTTTGGATTTGCCTTGTGCGTACTCCCACCAGCTTGTCAAGCTCGGCATTTGCCTGATTGATTCTCTGCTGGGTTTTGTCAAGGACTGCACCAAAGGTGTCAAATTCGCTTTTAACCTCACCAAGGATTTTCCAAACCTCTGCACTTCGCTTTTGCACAGCCAAGGTTTTAAAGCCCATTTGAAGTGAGTTCAGCAGAGCCGCCATTGTGGACGGACCGGCAACATTCACCCTGTAATCCCTTTGAAGTACCTCAACAAGTCCTCGGTTTACAACCTCGCTGTAAAGCCCCTCAAAGGGCAGGAACATAATTGCAAATTCTGTGGTTTCGGGAGGGGAGATGTATTTGTCACGAATGTCCTTCGCCTCGCTTTTTATTGTGGCTACAAGTGCCTTTGACGCCCTGTCAATCTGCTCCGTGTTGCCCTCCTCCATTGCGTTTACAAGGGCTTGATATGTATCTCCGGGGAATTTGCTGTCAATGGGCAGATACACAAAGCTGTCCTCGTCAGCCGGCAGTTTAATTGCAAATTCCACCACATTCTTACTGCCCTTTTTGGTGGCAATGTTTTCTTCGTACTGTTCCGGTGCAAGGATTTCCTTTAGAATTGCAGAGAGCTGAATTTCTCCCAAAATTCCCCTTGTCTTAACATTGGAAAGCACCTTTTTAAGGTCGCCCACACCAACAGCAAGGTTTTGCATTTCGCCCAAGCCCTTGTACACCTGTTCAAGCCTTTGGTTAACAAGGTTAAAGGATTTGTTCAGCTTGTCGTCAAGGGTCTTTTGCAGTTTTTCGTCAACTGTTTCCCTCATTTTTTCAAGTCGGGCATTGTTGTCCTCCTGAAGATAGGTCAAACGCTTTTCCACAACGGAACGGATATTCTCCAGCTTTTGCTCATTTTCAAGGGAAAATGTCTTTAGCCGTTGCTCCATCTGTTCCAGCTTTTCCTTTTGACCTGCGGACATATTCTGCTGATTTTGATTAATCATATCAGCCATCATTTTTATGTTTTTGGATGTGCTTTCGTTAAGCTCCTGTCTTAACAGCAAAAATTCCTTTTCGTAGTCATTTGAGTCCTCTTTTTTGCTGTTCTTTACCACAATAACGCAGATGACTACTTGAATAATCACCACTATTGACAGGGCAAGATAAAGCCACAAATATTCCATAACAACCTCCTGTAAATGCAAAATTATCTGCTGTAATTTTAGCATAAATACAGGCAAAGTGCAAACAGTTTTTAGTGGCATTTATTCTTCGGTCTAACGACTAAATAAAGGTGCTTATCACCCTTTTGTCGGAAATTTCAGGACTGTACAAAAATGTGTCCATATGCTTACCCTTGTAGAAATATTCAGGTGGTTTTGGATTGTAGTTGTACTTAAAGGTATCTATAATAATCAGCTTGATTTTCATTCTTTCAGGGATAATGTTTTTAATGAAAACCGACGCCTGTTCGCCAACCTTAATGCCCTCTTTACTTTCAGCCAATCCGGCAAGGTTTGGTGCAAGTTCAACGAAAGCACCGTAGCTCTCCACACTTCTGATAATTCCCGCAACGGTTTCCCCGGGGGTGAATTTTCGGGCATTTTCCTCCCAAGTGCCAAGTAATTCCTTGTGAGAAAGGCTGATTCTTCCGTCAATAATGGACTTTATAACAGCCTTAATGTCCATACCAACGGTAAATCTTTCCCTTGGATGCTCAATTCGTGAAACGGAAATTGCATCAATAGGTATAAGTGCCGGGATACCGCATCCAATGTCCACAAAAGCGCCGAAATTTTCAAGGTGAGTAACCTTTGCGTCAATAATATCACCTGTGTTTAGGGTGGTGATGTATTCCCTTTGACACCTTAATTGTGCCTCTTCCCTTGAAAGAAGTGCAACATTGTTGCCCTCTTTGTCCTTGGTAAAGCCCTTTACCACAAAGCAGACAGGTCGGTTTACTCGTGAAATAACTGCAATATCACGCACCTTGCCTTCCCTTATGCCAATAGCACCATCCTCTCTTTTGATAATGCCCTTCATAAACCCCAGGTCAACAATAAGGTTGTGGTTTTGGTCGCAAACCGTTGCCCTTGCCTCCAAAATTTTACGGTCACGCATTGCCTCGCTTAGGGATTTAAGACAGGAAATTGACTCAAGATTTTCGTATGTATCTATTCTTCGTCCTTCAGGTAGATAATCTGTCATTTTGCTTCCTCCGATTATTTTGTTACACATATACTTATGATTTGAGGGGATAACTTATGACATTTGAGTATCATTTATGTATGGGCGGAAATAGGGGACAGTCCTGAGTTTTATAGAAAAGGATATAGGTAGGTGATATTTAATGAGAAAATTTTTTGAAAAAATATAAAAAAGGTGTTGACATTTTGTAGGAAATACTGTATTATAATGTTCGTCGCCGGCAAAGGCGACAATGTGGGAGCATAGCTCAGCTGGGAGAGCATCTGCCTTACAAGCAGAGGGTCACAGGT
>JBJEOZ010000276.1:0-14803 GCA_051880975.1 Ruminococcus sp. | reverse complement strand
AAAGTGTACCTCAACGGGTGACCCGAAGAAAAATTGCAAAACCCCAATAATCGGCTGCTATTTATTGGCACCGCAGCACTTTTTGTACTTTTTACCTGAACCGCAAGGGCAAGGGTCGTTTCTGCCTATCTTTTGCTTTTTAACGATTGGCTTTTTCTTTGGCTTTTCGCCGTTTTCCGACACTCCTGCACTTGTAGGAACTGCTACCTGCTCACGCTTAAGGGCAAGGTTAATCGGGCTTGGCATTGGAGCGTTGCTCTGCTTGTCAAGAATAACCTGATGTGCCTGAGCTGCCCTTTTCTCTTCCTCTGCTCTGCGGGCGGCAATTTCCTCCTGCTGTGCCTTAAAGGCTGCAATTCTCCTTGGCTGGAGGAGGCAAAGCTTAACTGTATCCTCACGGATTGTGGCAATCATTTCGTCAAACATATCAAAGCCAACAAGCTTGTATTCAACAACAGGGTCCTTTTGACCATAGGCGGCAAGGTGGATTGACTGCTTTAATTGTTCCATTGCGTCAATGTGATCCATCCAGTGGGTGTCAACCGACTTTAGGAGGTAAACTCTCTCCATCTCACGCATTGTTTCTTCGTCAAGGATTTGCTCATTCTCCTTGTACATATCAAGAGCCTTGTTTGTGATAATTTCAACAATATCCTTTTTGTCCAGTTTGTCAAGCTCTTCATCGGTGAATTTGAGGAAACTCTTGTCGGGAACAAGCCACTTGTAGCTTTCTCTCAGGGAAGAAAGGTTCCAGGATTCACGGAGGATTGAGTCGTTTACATAAAGGCTTACATTCTCTTCAATGGTATCCTTCAGCATCTTGATGATTGTGTCGTGAACATCCTCACCGTCAAGCACCTGATCTCTCTGTCCGTAGATGATTTCTCTCTGACGGTTCATAACATCGTCGTACTGGAGAACATTTTTACGGATACCAAAGTTCCTTGTTTCAACCTTTTCCTGTGATGACTCGATAATATTTGAAAGCATCTTGTTTTCGATTGGTGTGTCGTCAGATACCTTTAATGTTGTCATAATTGACTTCATTCTGTCACCG
The DNA here is from genome assembly GCA_051880975.1 of Ruminococcus sp. Classification (GTDB taxonomy): domain Bacteria; phylum Bacillota; class Clostridia; order Oscillospirales; family Acutalibacteraceae; genus Ruminococcoides. The sequence goes on along the minus strand of JBJEOZ010000276.1, from coordinate 13,746 downwards.
CCGAACAGACGCATAAGGTCGTCCTCGGTGGAAAGGTAGAACTGGCTCTGTCCGGGATCACCCTGACGGCCTGAACGACCACGGAGCTGATTGTCGATTCGGCGGGACTCGTGGCGTTCTGTACCCATAATGCAAAGACCGCCTGCCTCACGAACCTTGTCTGCCTCTTCCTTAATTTCCTCCTTGTATTCCTCAAGAAGCTCATTAAAGGTTTGTCTTGCAAACAAAATGTCCTTGTCCTCAGTTTCGGAATGAGCGTCAGCCTCGGCTATAAGCTCATCGGAGAACTTCATCTTCTTCATTTGGCTCTTAGCCATAAACTCGGCGTTACCGCCAAGTACAATATCGGTACCACGACCGGCCATATTTGTGGCGATGGTTACTGCACCCAGCTTACCTGCCTGCGCAACAATTTCCGCTTCCTTTTCGTGGTGCTTTGCGTTGAGTACATTGTGCTTAACGCCACGCCTTTTCAGCATTTTTGAAAGCTTTTCCGACTTTTCAATGGAAACTGTACCAACCAGAACAGGCTGTCCCTTTTCGTGGCACTTGATAATATCCTCAATAATTGCGTTAAACTTGCCCATCTCTGTAGGGAAGATAACATCAGGCAAATCCTTACGCATAAGAGGCTTGTTTGTTGGAACCTCAACAACATCCAGCTTGTAGATTTCCTGAAATTCCTGTTCCTCTGTAAGGGCTGTACCTGTCATACCTGAAAGCTTTTTGTAAAGTCTAAAGTAGTTTTGGAATGTGATTGTGGCAAGGGTTTTGCTTTCGTTTTGAACCTCAACACCCTCTTTTGCCTCAATAGCCTGATGCAGACCCTCGTTGTATCTTCTGCCTATCATCTGACGGCCTGTAAACTCGTCAACAATGATGATTTCGCCGTCTTTTACTATGTAGTCAACCTCATTCTTCATAACACCGTTAGCCTTGATAGCCTGATTGATGTGGTGCTGAATTGTAAGGTTTTCAGGGTCGGTAAGGTTTTCAAGGTTAAAGAATTCCTCTGCCTTTTTAACACCAAGCTGTGTAAGTGTTGCTGTCTTTGCCTTTTCGTCAACAATGTAGTCGATACCGTTTTCGGCATAGAAATCTTCCTTGTCCTCCTTGGCGTCAACCTCGGTGAACACATATTTTTTAAGGGTTTTTGCCAGCTTGTCCGCCCTTGAATAAAGGTCTGTTGACTTGTCGCCCTGACCTGAAATGATAAGAGGTGTTCTTGCTTCGTCAATGAGGATTGAGTCAACCTCGTCCACAATGGCAAATGCGTGTCCACGCTGAACCTTGTTTTCCTTGTAAACCACCATATTATCTCTCAGGTAGTCAAAACCAAGCTGGTTGTTTGTTCCGTATGTAATGTCACAGGCGTACATTTCCTGACGCTCGTCATTCTCCATTTCCTGTGTGATAAGGCCAACAGTAAGACCCAGGTACTTGTACACCTTACCCATCCACTCGCTGTCACGAGTAGCAAGGTAGTCGTTGACTGTAACAACGTGCACACCCTCGCCTGTCAGGGCATTAAGATATGCAGGAAGTGTTGCAACCAAGGTTTTACCTTCACCTGTTTTCATTTCGGCAATTCTGCCCTGATGAAGAATAATACCACCTGTAACCTGTACAGGGAAGTGCTTCATACCAAGCACACGCCAAGAAGCCTCTCGGCAGGTTGCAAAAGCCTCAGGCAAAATATCATCAGTTGTTTCACCGTTAGCAAGTCTTTCCTTTAAAATTGTTGTTTGATTTTTAAGCTCCTGTTCACTCATAGCGGAGTACTTTTCCTCAAGGGCAAGTACCTTTTGAGTGATTGGCTCTACTCTTTTAAGTTCTTTCTTGCTGTAAGAACCGAACATTTTTCTTAAAAGATTCATCATAACCATCCTTTTTCCAAATTATATTATACTAATACCTGATAGAAAGTAGACTAATATTTGCGAGGATAATTTTCAGAGGACAAGGCGGAGGACGCCGCAAGGCTGACGCCTTGCAAGGACGACAACGCAGTACTCTGGAAATTAGACCGCAAAGATTGTCTGCTTTTTATTAGGTATTAGTATTAATGTCATTAGCCTATATTTTCCTATTATAATGTTCATTATAACACAGGTTTCCAAAAAAATAAAGGGGAAGTATGTCGAACACCTCCCCTATTTATAGATTTATTCCGCTTTGTCCATAGATTCCTTGCAGGCAGTCAGTGCCTCACAGGCAATAGGCTGGGCATTTTGGGAGCCGTAGCCCTCAACATCATTTACAACAACAGAGAATGCAAGGGGATACTTTTCGTTTTGACAATATCCCACAATCCAAGCGTTGTTCTTGTCGCTTCCGCTGCCGTCACTTGACTTTGTGATTTCACCCGTTCCTGTTTTGGCGGCAACCTCCATACCGGCTGGGAAATTTCCGTCACCGTAGTAGTTTTCCACATTGTTACGCATCATTTCCCCAATTTTGTGGGCAACATCACTTTCCATCATTCTGGAGCCTGTGCCACCGCCTGTGGTGATGCCAAGCTTTGTGAGGATGCCTTCGTCACTGCCTATAAGGTAAGGCAAAACAGGCTTTCCGCCATTGGCTATTCCCGAACAGATTATTGCCATCTGCATTGGGTTAACAAGGTCGGTGTACTGACCCACACCTGACCATGCAAGCTGATTCTTTGTGGCGTCACTTACATCATAGTTGCCGTCCTTAAGGGGAATATCCCCTATTGAAAATGAACCGTTTATGCCCATTTCATTTGCAACTTCAGTCATTTTTTCAATGCCAAGCTCCTCGGCAATTTTGGCAAATACTATGTTGCAGGAATTCCCCAAAGCCTGCTCCAGGTTTTCACTGCCGTGGGCGTAGCCGTCGTTACAGTAAACCTCACAGGTTTCGTCATCTCCGCCAACACGTTCAATACCCTGGCAGTACCATTCACGAGTTTCAATATCATCAATATATTTCAGAGCCGCCGCTGTGGTTACAAGCTTAAAAATAGAGCCGGGGGTGTATGAGCTGCTAACAGCGTTGTCCACATACACGCCTCTGTATTCTTCTTCATTTTCCGCTGTAATTTCCGGCGGTGCGTTAGGGTCGTAAGAAGGTGTTGAAACATCACACAGGATTTCTCCTGTTTCGTAGTTATAAACAACACAGGCACCTGCCCTGCCGTCAAACATTTGATAAACCTGAGAACACACCTTGGCGTCAGCAGTAAGCCTCATATCACTGTTTGGCTTAAGTGATGTGGGAAGTCCCAAGCCAAACAGAGGGTTGTAGCCTGTAAGGTTCATTCTGTACATAGACTGAATTGCTGTGCCTATGTTTATAGAGTCGTCACCCACAATGTGGAGCATACTTTTTCTAACGCTTTTATCATCGTTATAGACTCTCTCACCGTTTACTGACTTTGCCAGCTCAACACCGTTTCTGTCGGTTATTGTACCTGCCTGTGTAAGTCCTCCGTCAGAGGAAATATGGCGGTTATAAGCCATATTCATCCATGTTTTGTGTTCAGTTACTATGTTATAGGAAAGGTATCCCATACCGCCGATTATAAGAAGTACAACAATTAAAATCATAGCACTTCTGCGCAAGGTTCTTTTCATTGGATACAGTTCCTCCTTTTCATAACTAATTTAGCGAATTATCCTCTTTTTTGAGAATAAGTTCTTTCGTCAGCCGCCTTGATAAATGCAAGAAGTCCCCAACAGGAAATCATTGATGAACCGCCGGCAGATACAAATGGGAATGTAACGCCTGTAAGTGGCAGAATATCTGTTGCCCCAAGTACATTAAGTGCCATTTGCACAATGAACAGTCCCGCTGCACAGCAGGCGGAAATTGAGTAGAATGTGCTGCGGCTCCTTGTGGCTATATCCCTTGAATAAATTGCAAGGCAGAGTATAGCCGTAATTAATGCAAAGCCTACGATAATGCCCATTTCTTCGCACACAATGCCAAACACCAAATCGCTTTCAGAGGCGATAACATACTTTAAAAATCCGTTGCCTATTCCTACGCCGAAAAGACTTCCCGATGCAAGGTAGGTAAGCACCCTTGCCTGCTGGAAACCACCCTCAGAGGAATTTTCAATGGCATGTCCCCATGTTTCAAAACGCTTTGCAACATAGGGCTTTATCTTTAGAATTACGGCTCCGCCCCCAACGGCAGTTGCAAGTGCAAGGAGTACCGTCTTGATGTCGCCTGAACGCATAAATGCAACAAAGAGGAATGTTGCAAAGAATATAAGTGCTGTACCAAAGTCACCCATAAGGGCAAGCTCCCCAACGCAAATAGCGGAGAAAGCAATAAACTCAATCTTGTTTCTCCTTGTCATAATTGCGTCAAGTGTACCTGCACCCACAAAAATGTAGAGAATCTTTACAAATTCAGATGGCTGAATAGAAATTCCACCGATTGTAATCCAGTTGGCGGCACCGTTCTTGATGCTACCAAACACAAGGTTAAAGCCAAGTAGTGCTATTGAGGCAATCATACCCCAAAATCTAAATCGTTGTACCCAGTCAGGTCTTTCAAGTAGCTTTACAATAATTACAAATCCAATGATACCTGCAAGGGCTGTAACAATCTGCATTATCGCCATTCTGTCCGACTGCCTGACCTGTAACATCAGTCCCAGTCCCGTCAAAAACAGCGCCAAAGCCTCAAGTTCAAAGTTTGTCCTTTTGATTACTCTTGTTGAAACAAAGAAAAGTCCCCAGCTTACAACGGTAAATACTCCGCAATATACAAATGGGTTCAAGTCCTTTGCGTAGTAATCCCAAGACGCCTCTATTGCCATGAGAAAATGGAAAATGGTTATCATAATCATCAGCTTGTACTGCTTCATAGAAGCCTTGTTGCTGATTCTCTTTAGAAATCGGTCGGGGCGAACCTCCTCGTCATATTCGTCCCCACGCTCCACTCTGAACAAGGTAGAGCCAACTTGAATTTCGTCGTCTATCAGGAGCTTTGTACGGTAAGGAGTGGTGTTGTCAACCGCCTTAATCCCCTTTTGCAAATTATCCTTAAAGGAGGAAAAAATACTTGCAAAGAAGGACTTATTCCTTGAGGGGGAATTGCTTTTGATTTTCTCCCCGTTAACATATGTTCCGCACTTACTGCCCACATCGGTAATCATCCAACCCTCTTGTCTTCTGAGCAGAACGCAGTGGTCACGAGAAACAGCAGGGTCGTTTACCCTTATGTCACTTCCACGACTTCTGCCGATGGAGTTTTCCCAAAACAGAACAGGAATTTTCTCCCCTGTTTCCATATTTTCCAATGTCAGCAGTGGTTTTTGTTGCCTGCGGTGTCTGTGCATTGAGGCAAATATTGAATAAATAATTACTATGGCATAAAGTGGCAAAAGGATTCTTACAGCCACAACTCCGGCATCAAGAAGCCATTGCATATCCATATATTCCCCACCTCTCCTGTATATCTTTCCTATATTATACCTTAGGAAAAATAATTGTCAATAATACTATTAAAAAGCATAAGTCGGGAGTTTTCCCGACTTATTAATAATTTTTCTTTATTCTACTGTAACCGACTTAGCCAGATTTCTCGGCTTGTCAATATCGTTACCCCTGTGCAAGGATGTGTAGTAGGCAATAAGCTGTAAAGGAACAATAGCCAGCATTGGCATCAGCTCCTCACGGATTTTTGGTACTCTGATAATTTGGTCAGCCACATCACTGCCGATATGACATTCTTCATCGCACACAAGGATTACATAAGCTCCCCTTGACCTAACCTCTTTTACATTTGAAAGGGTCTTTTCAAAGAGTGCATTTTGAGTTGCCACAGCTATAACAGGCATTTCCTCTGTGATAAGTGAGATAGTACCGTGCTTTAACTCACCTGCGGCATAGCTTTCGCTGTGAATATATGAAATTTCCTTTAGCTTTAGGGAACCCTCCATAGAAAGGGCATAGTCAAGACCTCTGCCGATATAAAGGAGCGAGTCTGCATTCACAAGACTGCTACCTGCGTACTGGCAGTCGTCCATTACCTTTTCAAGAGTTTCCTCCACCTTGTCAGGCACTTCCATAAGTGAGGACAACAGGGCTTTGCACTCGTCCTCTGTAATTTTTCCCTTGGCAAGGGCAAGCTGGAATGCAAAGAGGTACATAACTGCAATTTGCACCATATATGCCTTTGTTGAGGCAACTGCAATTTCGGGACCTGCATGGGTGTAAATCAGCATATCTGCCTCTCTTGCAATGGAGCTACCCTTTGCGTTAACAATGGCAAGGGTTTTTGCACCGTATTCCTTTGCAAGGAGCATAGCCGCCTTACTGTCGGCGGTTTCTCCGCTTTGGGAAATGATAATTACAAGGTCACCCTCACCTACAATAGGATTTCTGTAACGGAATTCAGATGCAATATCCACATTTACAGGAACTCTTGCAAGACCCTCAATAACATATTTTCCAACCATTCCTGCGTGCATAGCAGTACCACAGGCAACAATGTGAATATTTTTAAAATCCTTAATATTCTCTAAGGTAATTCCACATTCGGAAAGGTCAGGCATATTGTCACGGATTCTGGGCAAAACAGTCCTCTTTATAGCGTCAGGCTGTTCGTGAATTTCCTTAATCATAAAGTGAGGATAACCGCCCTTTTCAGCGGCGTCCATATCCCAGTCAGCCTCCTGAAGTTCCTTTGTAATTGGGAGCATATGTCTGTCGTAAAACTCAACACCGTCATGGGTGAGCTTTACTATTTCGTCGTGATTCATAAGGTAATATTTTTTTGTGTAGTTGAGTATTGCAGGAACATCGGAGGCAATAAAGCTTTCATTATCCCCAATACCTACAATCAAAGGACTTTCTCTGCGAACTGCATAAACTGTGTCGGGATAGTCGGCAAAAACTATACCCAAGGCAAAGGAGCCCTTTAACATTCTTATTACCGTATGTATAGTGTCCAGCGGGTCGCCGTCGTACTTTAAGTCAAGTAGCTGAGCCACTACCTCGGTGTCGGTATCGGACAAAAAGGTTCTTCCCTTTTTAGTCAAATACTCCTTTAGTTCAATATAATTTTCGATAATACCATTATGTACAATAGTTACCCTTTTTCCTGAATGAGGGTGTGAATTCACATCAGAGGGCTGACCGTGAGTTGCCCAACGGGTGTGACCGATACCTGCGTGACCCATTGGTTTGCCCTCCTTCTCCATCTTTTCGGAAAGGTCTGAGAGTCTGCCCTTCGTCTTTGCAACTTCAATTTTACCGTTCTCAAAAACAGCAATACCGGCGGAGTCGTAACCCCTGTATTCAAGCCTTGTCAAAGCTGAAACAAGAACATCACTGCAATCTCTTGGTCCTACATAACCTACAATACCACACATAACAATTCTCCAATACTCTATTTGTTTAGTTTATGGTCAAAGGTCGGCACTATATCTGCCAACAATTCTACTGCCCTGTCGTCATCATTATCCTCGGCACATTTCCTAAGATTTTGAAGCTTGGCAAGGAGAGTTTCTTTGTCAATATCAATTTGATTTCCAATAAAAATCTTTTCGTTAGCTGTCTGCTTTAGTCCCTCTTCATCCATAAGAAGTTCCTCAAACAGCTTTTCGCCGGGGCGAAGTCCTGTAAACTTAATCTCAACATCCTTATAAGGCACCTTACCGTACATTCTGCAAAGATTTTCCGCAAGGGTGGTAATCTTCACCGGCTTACCCATATCAAGAACAAAAATCTCGCCACCCTTAGCCATACCGGCCGCCTGGAGCACCAAGGATACAGCCTCGGGAATTGTCATAAAGTAGCGGATGATGTCGGGGTGAGTTACGGTAATTGGCTTTCCGCTTTCTATCTGACGGCGGAAAAGTGGGATAACAGAGCCGTTACTTCCCAGTACATTGCCAAAGCGGGTTGTTACAAATTCTGTACCGGTTGTGTTTTGACCCATATACTGCATTATCATCTCACAGCACCTTTTGGTTGCGCCCATAACATTTGTGGGGTTAACCGCCTTGTCGGTACTAATCATAACAAACTTCTTAACTCCGTACTTTTGAGCCAAGGTTGCAACATTATATGTTCCGAAGATGTTGTTCTTAACAGCCTCGCAGGGAACTGTTTCCATAAGGGGAACATGCTTGTGGGCGGCAGCGTGCCACACCAAATCAGGTTTATACTCCTTAAAAATTTGCTCCATTTTGTCATAATCCCTTACAGAGGCAATGACTGTGGCAAGGTTTAATTCACTTCCGTGTTCAAGGATAAGCTCCTGCTGTATATCGTATGCGTTATTTTCATATATATCAACAATAATTATCTGCTTTGGTGAGTAATTTGCAATTTGGCGAACAAGCTCGGAGCCTATTGAGCCACCGCCCCCTGTCACCATACATACCTTATTATTAACAAGCTCTTTTACTGAGGCTTTGTCAAAGGTAATTGGCTTTCTGCCAAGCAAATCCTCGATTTTAATGTCCTTTACCTGACTTAAAAGCTGAGGCTTACCCTCGTCACCGTCAAACAAAAGCTGGCTGATATATGGGATAATCTTGATTTTACACTCTGTCTTTGAGCATAAATCCAAAATTCTTGTTCTGTCCTCTTCACTGCAGGAGGGAATTGCAAAAATAATCAGACTGATGTTTTCACTTGCACAAATTTCGGGAATATCGTAGGTTGTGCCAAGCACCCTTACGGTGTCCACCATTGTGTTGCGAAGTGTTCTTTCATCGTCAACAAAGCCAATGGGGAACAGATTTTTTGACGGATTCCCGCTGTCGTTTTGTGCGGCAAAAATATCTTTTAAAATGATGCGACCTGCATGACCTGCACCTACAATAAGGGTTCTTTCCCCTTGATTCATCCTTTCGGAGTCGCTGATTTTAATAAAGGCATTTTTAAAAATAAGCCTGAACATTACAATGCCGATAATTGACATTGCACCGCTGATTAGGGTGTAGGGCAAAACATAGTTGAATGTGTTGTAACGCAGGGACAAAATCAATGTGCTTACTGCAACGCCGAAAAACATTGCAACAATGCAATCAAGGTAATCCCTGATGTTAAAAAATCGCCATGCTTTGTTGTATGCACCGCAAATCCAAAGTGCCACAAGACAAACTATTACATTTATGATAATTGAAACCACCACATATGGTGTTTCAACCACACTTTTAAAGCCGGTCTGAAAGTCAAATGCCTCAAGCATAAAGTTGGTTACTACTCCGCACAACGCAATGATAAATGCGTCCACAATGCCAAGCATAACTTTCCTAAAATTGAAATTCGGTCTTCCCATAGTACCACTCAAAATTTTAACATAGTTAAATAAAAAATTAAAATATTATACGGATAAATTATATTACTATATAGCAAAAAAGTCAATCAGAATAGCTTTTTCTATTATATTAATCAAATTATCCTATATTTTTTGTAACATCCTACAATAAAATATTTCCATATTTGCATTTATTTTATCAATTTAAAATTTATTGGTTATACACATTTGGTTAGTTTCCAAACACCTTTCTTGCTGTTTCAACAGATATTGCCGCTGTTTTGCAGTAGTAATCCGCCTTTATCTTCATAGCATATTCCTCTGTGAGCACAGCACCGCCAACGAAAATTTGTGTGTTTTCAAGTCCCGGTGTTTGGTGAATAAGGGCGATTGTGTCCTCCATACTTTTGAGAGTTGTAGTCATAAGTGCCGACAGTCCCACAAGTGTAACATTTTCCCTTTTGGCGGTTTCCACAACAAGAGAAGGCTCAACATCCTTGCCTAAATCTATAACATCATATCCGTAATTTTCAAGTAGCACCTTAACAATATTTTTTCCAATATCGTGAATATCACCCTTGACTGTTGCAAGGATAATCTTGCCCTTGGAAACACTTTCGTTGCTGTTTTCGGCAAGTTTTTCCTTTATAATCTCAAAAGCCTGTTGGGCGGCTGTGGCTGAGGACAATAGTCCCGGCAGGAACACCTTGCCCTGTTCAAACAAGGAGCCAACCTTGTCAAGTGCGGGAATAAGCTCTCCGTCTATAATTTCCATAGGGTCGGTATTTTCAAGCATTTTAAGAGTAATGTCGTGACATTCCTTTTTAAGCCCTTTCATTACCGCCTCACCCAAGGTATCCTGGTGGCTTTGGCTAACGGTTTCCACAACAAAATCGCTGTACTTTGCAATATAGTCACGGCTTTCCTCGTCATATCCCTTTAGTACTCTAAAGGAACGGACAGCACCTGCCATACCAAATACACCGGGGTTGATAATCGGCAAGTCAAGTCCACGCTCCAAAGCCATTGTAAGGAATGTTTGATTAACAAGTGGTCTTTGGGGAAGTCCAAAGGAAATATTGCTGACGCCCAAAACAGTTTTTACATTGTACCTTTCCTTAACCTTTTCAAGTGCCTCTAAGGTCTGTACAGCACCGCTTTGCTGTGCGGAAACGGTGAGGGTTAGGCAGTCGATGTAAATATCCTCTTCCCTAATGCCAAAGGACTTTGCCCTATTTATGATTTTTTCCGCAATTTCAAGTCGCTTTTCTGTTGTTTCGGGAATTCCGTCCTCGTCTAAGGTAAGTCCTACAACGGTAGCGCCGTACTTTGCAACAATGGGCAAAATCTCATTAAGGCTCTTTTCTTCGCCGTTTACGGAATTGACTATTGCTCGTCCGTTGTACACCCTAAGTCCTGCCTCAAGTACCTCAGGCTTTGTGGAGTCAAGCTGTAACGGCAAATCCACAACACCCTGTACAGCCTTAACAACCTTGACCATCATTTCTTTTTCGTCTATTTCCGGGTGTCCAACATTTATGTCAAGAATTTCGGCTCCGTCCTCTGCCTGGCTGATAGCCTGTGACAAAATGTAGTCCATATCGTTATTAACAAGTGCCTGCTTAAACAGCTTTTTGCCTGTTGGGTTAATTCTTTCACCAATAATTCTCGGCTGGTCAACATTCACAACTGCTGTTCCCGAGCAAACTCCTGTCACATATGGGTGAACATTCTTCTTGTAGGTTTTGTCCTTTAGTTCGTCCTTTAGCTTTTTTATAAACTCAGGTGTTGTGCCACAGCATCCGCCCAAAACCTTAACACCCAAAGAGGAAAGCTCAGCCATTTTCTTTGAAAATTCCTCTGCGCCCATTGTGTAGGTGTTGGTTACAGGGTCGGGAAGTCCTGCGTTTGGCTTTGCAATAACGGGAACGTTACACCTTTCGCAAATCTCCCTTAGCATAGGTTCAATTTCATCAGGACCAAGTGAACAGTTAAGACCTATTGCATCCGCCCCAAGTCCCTCAAGGGTTAGCACCATAGCACTTGGAGAAACACCCTGAAATGTTCTTCCGTTTTCCTCAAAGCTCATTGTACAAAGCACAGGCTTATCGCTGTTTTCCTTACAGGCAAGGAGAGCGGTTTTCATCTCCAGCAAATCGGTCATAGTTTCTATGGCTATAACATCATATCTGTCGTCAGCTGTTACAATTTCCTTGAATATATCATAGGCTTCCTCAACGGTAAGCGTGCCGTTTGGTTCAAGGAGCTGACCGATAGGCCCCATATCAAGGGCAATTAATGTGTCTGTTCCCTCAACTGCCTTTTTACAACAGTCAATAGCGGAGCTTACAATCTCCTTTACACCGTAGCCTGTACCCTCCAGCTTGTGCCTGTTTGCTGAAAATGTATTGGCACAGATGATGTCACTTCCTGCGTTTACATATTCCCTGTGAACATCAACAATAGTTTGTGGATGGGTGATATTAAGCACATTTGGGTTATCTCCCATTTTCAGTCCACGCTTTTGGAGCATTGTGCCCATTCCGCCGTCATATATAATAAATTCTTTGTTTAAGAGTGATTTAAAGTCCATTATTCCGCCCTCCTGTAAGGACAATTTTTGTTACCGCACCTCGAACACTTTGATGTGCAGGAGCGTTTTTCCTTAACCTCTTCTTTACCAATGCCAATAACCGCTGTCACCGACTTTGTGGGGTTGAGCATAAGGCTTTCTGTAAGGTTAAGTCCAAGCTTTTTCTCGGTATTTAGTAACCGTACAATTTCCCTTTGCTTTTCAAGGGGGTAGTCACCGTAGCCTGGGCTGAATCTGTTTGTAAAGTGGTAACCGCTGTACCTTTTTGAAAGCTCAACCTCGATTTTGTCCATAAACTGCTCAATGGCAACGGACGCCATAGCGTCAATTACAACAGCCTGTGCCATATCGGTAATTTGTGCCTTGCGAATCAGCTTATCCACATTAATTCCCAGAGTTGCGGCAATCAGCACAACCTTTTCGCTTTTTTCTATCACCTTTTTTATATCCTCACCACCCAGGGCAGGACTGTCCTTGGGAATTTCGGTAAAGGTGTACACAGGTCGGCAGATTTTAAGTATTTCCTCCTCTGCCTTATCCATCAGCACCTGTGTTATATTGTCGGGATTTACACCGTGACCTCCCATATAGCGGAGTGCCTCGGCTCTGTCAAGAGATGACAATGTTATCATAGCAATGTTCCAATCGCTTCAGTAATTTTTGTTGCAACATAGGGGTTATTCATTGTGTAAAGGTGAACACCCTCAACACCGTTTGCCATAAGGTCAACAATCTGCTCCACAGCGTAGGCAATTCCTGCGTCCCTTAGCGCCTCTGGGTTATTTTCGTACCTCTGCATAATCTTTGAAAATTTTGAAGGCAGACTTGCACCGCACATAGACACCATTCGTTCAATCTGCTTTTTGTTTGTAACAGGCATAATTCCTGCTGAAACAGGAACATCAATACCTGCACATCTTACCATATCCATAAAGCTGTAAAATGCCGAATTGTCAAAGAAAAGCTGTGAAATAAGGTGGGTTGCACCCTTTTCAACCTTTGTTTTAAGGTTGCGAATATCCTCTACCATTGAATTTGCCTCAAGGTGCATTTCGGGGTAACAGGCACCGGCAAGCTCAAAATCTCCCCTTTGCTGAATGTACTCACAAAGGTCGCTTGCGTGTAGGAAATCCTTTTTCGGCTCAATGTCGGGAACAATATCGCCACGGAGAGCAAGGATATTCTCAATTCCCTTTTCCTTAAAAATCTTCAACTCTTTTTCTACTGTTTGTCTGTCGTTGTTCACACAGGTGAGGTGAGCCAAAGGCTCAACACCCAGGGACTTTACCTTAGATGCAATCAGGGCTGTGTTGTTCGCCTCTGTACCACCTGCACCGTATGTAACGGAAATATAGGCAGGCTTTAGAGATGCCAGTTCGTCAAGTGCCTTGTAAACTGTTTCAACTCCGCTTGTCTTTTTTGGAGGAAAAACCTCAAATGAAAGGACTGTTTTGCCCTCTTTGTATAATGTACTTAATTTCATAATCTACCAACTTTCTTCCATATGTCACCGTATAAACGGTATATAAATTCAATTTAAAAATTTTTATAATTTTTCTGTTGTAATCTTTTGTGCAAGGACTGAATTTTTGTATCGGCTGTCAAAGCTAACCTCTTTGATTATCCTAACACAGCTTGGAATGGGAATTTCTGTGTCCTCGCTGTCAACCTCACACTCCAAAAATGCTCTGTCCTTCCAAAAGGGGAAAACATCCACCTCGTACTTAAAACCCTTGTACATAAAGGTGTGCCTTACCTTGTTTATGGTATTATACCCCTTTTTCCTGTACTCCATAATTTTGTCGTACTCCGCCTTTGTAATTTCCTCCTCATACTCCACTCGGGTTAAGTCGGAAATTTTCCTTTTAAAGGTCTTTGTGTAGGTGTATTCACCATTTTTT
>JBJEOZ010000275.1:0-14838 GCA_051880975.1 Ruminococcus sp. | reverse complement strand
TGAATAGGGTGATAAATTTTGTCGGACAAAAATTTTTGTCCTTCCACTATATATAATTACGATATAAAAATTTTTGTATAAAATTTAATATTATTATACATAATATTCTTAACTAAAATCTTAAAATTTCAAAAATTGCTCTTTCGCCCACAAAGCCCTGCACAACTGCATTTTTCCAGGTTGATTCAAATCAGCATTTTTTACCGATTTTGGAGAGAAATCACGAGAGAAGGCAATACAAAATTCAATACACCGCAGAAAGGACTTCAAAACAACGAACTCTATTCCGCACCGGGGTGGGACGGTACAACAGTCATTATGTGGCAAAGTTCTCCAAGGAACTTCCCGAGGATGCACTTAGGCAAATGCATGACTATTACGCCAAACTGCACAAAAGATGAAGAACAAGACGCAGAAGTAACCACCTCTGCATTTTCGTAGAGGCGGTTGCTTGTCAATTAATCATCTTCGTCATCTGACCAACCGGATATGATATGTAATTCACCCGAATCCATATCCATTGCCATATTATCTCCCATACGCATCAGCAAATCGCCGTCAGAGTCAATTGCCATATTATCTGAGATTGTATGTGCAAAATCTCCGTCATCATAGTCAAAAAAGTGTTTTCCCATAAATAAAACTCCTTACTCAATTCTAATGATTTCGTGATCTCTTGTTCTGTATATCCGTTTAACTTGATACAGGGATTCGCCAACCCAAAATGTGATTCTATCCGCTGCTTCTTCATTCGTTGCAATATTGGTGCAGAGCAAATTGCTTTTTGCGTTTGTTCCTCCGCAAGCTGACGGCAATATATGATGAATATTCCACCCACAATATATTTTCTGACCATGATAGTTTACAGAAAAGTTATTGTTACCATAGCCGTCTTTACACATTAAATTTCCGTGAAAATCCTCTGCATACTGTCTGTTGCCGTAGCATTCTTCCCAAAATCGCAGAGCGTTGTATTTATTGATTTTCATTACTTTCACCTCCAATCCGGACAAAAAATAAATCCATACACATTATGCGTGTATGGTCTCAATCTGTCCGAATTGGCACTTTACACGCATAACGACCAAGACGGTCACCTAAATGACTGTCTAAGAAGTATGGTGTAAAGCTTTGATACAGCAACTGGGCCCACCTCAGAGGAGAGGAGAATCTCCCGGAGCCTATCTTGTGGGTTCTCAACGGCGTAACGAGAATTTTAATCGACGTTGATAGTATCTCGGAATTACATATTTGAAGCTTGTAGAAGTTTTGAGTACTTTGTCCTTTTCGGATTTCTCGTCGCTCCGTCATACAAAACACTTCAAATTTAACATAACCTACATCATAAATTATATCTTGGAAAGTAAATAATGTCAAACTAGAAAAACTGCAATTTGAAAATTCGCATACTCGCACCTGTTTTTCGATTTTGCTAAACTATAATCGAAAAACAGGTGAATTATTTATGTCACGGTTTATAGAAAAATTCTACTACGAAATATTGATCCGCAGGCACGCAGTACAAAAGAGAATAAGGCGGTTCAAAAGCAAATGGAAATCCTGATGAATAACGAAGATGCTGACCAACGCACTGACAGACAAGCAGAAGAAATGGTTTCTCGACTATGTGAACGGAGAAACAACTCTCGATAGTTTCATTATGGCTTCCAACTCGGTGCGAACTTTGCCTACAAAGCTTTTATCTCAGCCGAAACATCATTTCATGATTTGCTAAAAGAGTAATGTGCTCCCGAAAAATAACCTTATTTTTAATATTCGTCGTAAAAAGTGTGCTGCACAGCGAAATATTCGTTGTATTTTTTGTAATTAAGCATTTTTTTCAATCAATTTAAACGCCAAGGAGGTTTTGCTATATGAAATCAATATTTGAACAAATCAGCGGTGAATACACACTTCAAGGCGATTACCGCTTGCCTAATCTTAATTTACCCGCCGAAGAAAAACACCCTATCGGCGTATGGGGACAGCGCCGACTACAACACCTAAAACAGCACCATAAAGTTCTGTACTGCAATCTGCTCACTTCCGGCAAGCTTTATTCCCACCTCGCCGACACCGAAGAACAGGCACAGGAACTATCTCTCGGCTAGTAAAAGAATACGCCGAAAAGGAAAGCGTAACCGAGCAACTCAAAGCCGCCGACCAAATGGCGTGGGTGCAGAAGTTGAATAATATCCGTTATCGAGCAACAGAAGTAGTTAATGCAGAGGTTGTGTTCGTATGAGAAAACAAAAATACTATCTGCACCTAACCAGCACCGAGCACCACTTCATCATTGAATGCTTGCTTGATTTACGAAACAATCTCTTATCTCAAAGCAAGTACACCGACGGTGTCGATGAGCTCATAATCAAATACACTAATCGAGTAGGAGGCTACCCATTAGTTGAGTAGCCGACCTCTCACACCACCGTGCGTACGGTTCCGTACACGGCGGTTCAATCATATTGAGTGCATAGACTTGTATGCTTTGGATATATCATAATATCCTCGGCGTGCAAGTCTTTCGTTTGTAATGGTGTGGTTTAATATTCCGCTTCCTGCAACTGCCCAGTAGCCTTTTCGGGTGTTTCCGTTTCGGTAAGCCTGCCACTGGGGCATTCCTAATTTCTTTAGGTTTTCTACCCTTGTTTTCGGCTTCTTCCACTGCTTCCAGATATACATTCGTATTCTTCTGCGTAACCACCCGTTCCAATCTTCCATTGTGCTTTTCATTTCCGCTATTCCATAGTAATTCAGCCAGCCTTGCATATACACCTTTATGTTGTGTAATACATAGTCCAGCTTTCTGCCCTGACTTCGGGAAGTAAGTCTTCTCAGTTTGTCTTTGGCTTTCTTCCTCGACTTTGGATGAACTCGGATATATGCTCCTTTTCTGTTCCTTCCCATTGCAAAGCCGAGAAACTTAAAATTTCGGATTGAATACACACTTACCGCACGGCTTTTCTCGGTATTCACCTTGAGTTTTAACTTCTTCTCAAGATACCTTGTGCTTGTTTCAAGCAATCTTTCGCTTGCTCGTTTGCTCTTTGCCAACAGTACAATGTCGTCTGCATATCGGATTATCTTTACTCCCCTACCCTCAAACTCCTTGTCAAATTTATCAAGATAGATATTTGCAAGTAATGGTGACAGATTTCCGCCCTGTGGTGAGCCTTCTTCTGTTTTGTGTCTTACACCGTTTTCCATTACTCCGCTTTTGAGATATTTCTTGATTAAGTCAATCAATCTCTTGTCGTGAATATCCTTTCTTAACATATTCATCAGAAGTTCGTGGTTAAGGGTGTCAAAGTATTTCGATAAATCAAGGCATACAGCATATTGGTAGCCTTTATCTGCATACTCCCTTACTTTGGCTATTGCTTCTTTTGCACTTCTGTTTGGTCTGTAGCCGTAGCTCCCGTCTGAAAACTTTGGCTCATAGATTGGTGTCAGTACCTGTGCTATTGCTTGTTGGATAATTCGGTCTATTACTGTTGGTATTCCCAACTTTCGTACCCCATCATTATCCTTGGGGATTTCTACTCTGCGAACTGGTGACGGCTTGTATTTGCCGTTCCTTATCTTTTCAAGCAGTTCCCCCTTGTGTTCTTTTAGCCAAGAGCCTACTTCGTTCACGGTCATTCCGTCAACTCCGCTTGCTCCTTTATTGGCTTTTACTCGCTTGTAGGCTCTGTTTAGATTATCTCTGTTCAGTACCTTTTCAAGCAAGTCTGCACCGTCCTTTTCTTCAACTTCTCGACTGTTGGCACTATACGCTTCTGCATACTCTTTGTGTTCCACACTATCCCTTTGCAGGAAGCCACCGTTTTCGGTGTATTCTGTTTTCATCATACCAACCTCCTTTGGCTGTTTACTAAAGACTTATGATTGTTCAGCCCTTCCCAAGTTTTCACATTGGTACTATGGCTTCGGCTGACTTCTTGCAGTTCGTTGTTACTACGGAAGATTATCCCGCCTGCAAGACCTCCTCGGGTAAGCATTATCACCTTCACCTCGTATATCTGCTACATTTACACCTTGAAATTCGGGCAGTATTGGACTTCGTTTTGTTGCGGAAACTCGTCCGTTTCAAGTATGCCTTATATGTAGTTTCTGTCCGTCAGACCGAGGTTTTGCCCATTGGGAACTTTTCATCCCTCAATCCGGCTTCCTTCAGACTCCACCTCACGATGGACGCCCTTGCCTTCGGCTAACAGTTCCTACTGCCAAGTCTGTAGTGGACTTTCACCACCAAGTAATAATGCGTGCCGAGCACACAATAACAACAGGCACGGAGTCAACCTCTCGTGCCTGTTGCTTCATTTTCAATTAATAGAATTTAACACTGTATTACATAGCAACTATTATCAAATCTTTTTATTTGCATGTGTTGAAACACAAGGAAAATATTGTTTGATATTTATTTGCATTTCACCAGTCATGAAAATTATATTGTCGTTTCCTATCAGTTGTAGCTTGCAATGTACGATGGCAATGATTCTTCAGTCATCCGATAGAGAACTCATCCAAGAAGTGAAATCTGTTATTGTTATATATCTCGTTGCTACGCCTTTTAAATCCCTGTCAAAACATTTTCCATTAATTTTATTAAATACTGAAAGATCAGGATCCTTAATGCGGTACAAACAATCGGAAATAGCAATTTTTTCGCCTTCATATACACACCATTGTCCCGCTGATTTTCCGATACGACTTACAATTATATCTCCAGATTCGGCGAAGACAGTAGGAGTGATTTTTTTCGAAATATACCTTTTGCTTGGCCTCCAATCGGTTCTAAATTTTGCTGTATGCAAAATGGGTTGTCCTCTAGTTATAAAGGAAGCACTTGATATATTTCCTCTCTTGATATTCAACGAAACAGTATTATTGCTTATGCTATCTAAAGTCCATGTTCCTTCTTTGAGATCATTACTGTTGATATGTGCAGTATATGATATACAATCATCAACAGAATTTCCTATTTTTGCATTACGATTGTTTTGCGATTCATTATGTATTATTAATGCATAACTGTTGATTTTTGAGGCACCGAATGTAGTTACATCAAGTTTAATTATGCTTTCAATATAATAATTATTAGCAATGATTTTTCTAATCTTTCTATGGGTTTCTGCTTCTACGAAACTACTTGGTAAAATCACTAGTAAAACTCCATTTGATTGTAAAAGTTTCAAGTTAGCAATAAGCATCTCCACTTCTAATCGGGAAGTTGATGCTTCCTTGAATTCATTAACAAACAAATCAGGAAATTGTTTCTTGATTTTTACATAGTCAAAAGGAGGATTTGCCACCACGAGCGAAAATTTATGAGGATGCTCAATGGCAAATTGTCTTCCATCCTTTTTTTCGAATACTACATCTTCTATGGAAGAATGTTCAGCCACATCAACACCATACAGTTTAGCTTTAGCCCATTTATTCTTCGCAGCAACGAGTAAATTACAACTACCACAACAGATATCCACAATTCTTTGTGGTTCAGGAATGGACAGTTCATTAATTAATGAGTTTGCTATTTTGGGTGGAGTATAAAACTTGCTGTAATCCACATTATCACCTCCTTATGCTATGATTTAATAAACGAAGACAGATGATATATCGTTATATCTGCCACTCCAATCGCACGGTGATCGCTTTCTACTACAAAGTCATACAATATTCTCGTTGCTTCATGATGACATGCGAATATTGCACAGGCCATAGAATGTGGTCTTGTCCCAAGTGGTGCTAATACAACTGTTTCATCTTGAGCAATTATGCTATTGAGAAGATTGACTGCTTCAAAAATGCTTTCAGAATAGCACTTATGGACAGAAAGGTTTTTGCCTTCACTTTGAAGAATATCCATACTGTTCCACATAGTTACATTAAACCATTGAGGGGTTCCAGAAGGAAAGGCTACGATAGGTATTAGTTTTTCAAAGCTGTGTACAGCCTCCAAAATTCCCTTTAAGCGAACACCTTCAAAGCCAAGGAAAGCACATAATGTTTGATTTTCAGCTTCTCTTTTTGTAAAACTAGGAACTGTATCGACAGCACCGATTTGTTGACAAAGTTCATAACCGATGTTTCCAGATTCGCTAATATATCTTTCAGGTCGGATATAAGAGGCAAAGAGAGAGTTTGGTGTTACTTTTGAAAGTAGTTGTTTTGTTAAAAACATAATCAAAACATTATCTAAGCTTGACATATCGAGCAATATATCTTTGTCAGAAACACCAATATATTTTAATAATCTTGGCAGTCCAACACAAAGATCGCATTTTTGTTTAATCCTTACAGCATTGTCGCAAATCAATTTAAAAATAACAGTTTCATTGTTTTCCAAAGCAAGAAAAAGAATATCCTTATTTTTTGATGCCCATAAGTCAGAGAAAAAACTACTACGCTCTTCTGCACTTGGCAATCCTGCTATGAGTAGATCAATGTTATCATACAAATAATCTTTTATATGGTGGAAAGAGTATTCTTCTTTAATCATCATTATCCTCCATCCCCATATTGAAAAGAGTGAGTTGAGTAGAATCTGTATCGGATACAGATTCAGTTTTAAAGAATTTTCTAAAGCCACTATTAGCCAATTCTTCATTTCCGGAAAAAAGATCTTGCAGGATTTCGACGGAAATAAATATTTTTCTTTGATTACGATAAGATATACCAAAGTACGGAACATATATCTTATTTAAATAATAATCTACAGTTTCAGGAGATAGTTTTGATTGCTTTTTCTTTGTTGTTTCTCCTTCTTGTAGAACATTCCACATAATAGCAGATGCGATGATTTTTTTGGACGAATCGGGCAAAGAGAGATCCTTGGTGTTAAAGTGGTTGGGCTCTGGCTCCCCTAGTGTATTATCTTCTGCAGTGTGCAATTTGTTAAATATTTGACCTAAATATTGAACAAATATACGCAGTTCTTTTCCATATGGTTCATAGCCGGCAATATCAACTATTTTGTATTCACTCACATATCGAGCTGCTTCGGTTTGCATTTCTGCAGAAATTTGCGAGTTCCAATCATAGTCATTCAAAAATGCAATTTTAAAAGATTGCTCACAAAGTTCCAAGAAATATCTAACAATATTAGAAGAAAGCGCAGAAAAAACATCAAATCCAAAATACATTTTTTCTCGTTTTGTTTCCTTACACAACAAATAAATTACACCATTTTTTCTATTGTGTAGCCAATCACTGTATCTTGGATCATTGGATGTGTATGAGTCATACAACTCCTTTAGCGTAGGGGTATAGTGTGTTTTTTTACACAACAAGGCATAATGCATTCGAGAATTCAATATCGGTGCTTCGTCACATAGTGTTTTACAAAATTCTTCAACCTCTTGCGTCGTACAACATTCTTCTTGAGCTCTAATATTAATTAATTTACGCAATTTTTCTATGTGAGGAGGTTTTTTACTGGCTTGATTAATTCTTTCCAATTCTAAATTGATCGAATAATTCCCCAAATAAAACTCTATATCATCAGAAGCAGATTCAGGTATTTTTCCTTGTTCTTTTCCAAGAGCAATACGTTTCTGACAAATTGATTTTATTATTTCAGGATATTGATTCTGTTCAAATCCTAGTAATAACAATTCATAATCATGAGGTGCTTCTATAGTCTCTGTCTCGGAAATGGTTTCAGATGTTTTCATTCCTTTTGGGCGAAGTCCGATATTGAAAATAACAGGAAGAGAACTATGTTTTATAAGTGTGTTAACTATTTTCTGTTGATATTCTTGCAAAGTTTCATATTCATCAATGAATATCTTAAACAATAGATCATCTTTTCCAAGTAATTCTCTTGTGGCAACACACACATCGGTAATAAAACGGTTGGCATTAATACATCTTAGATTTGCGAGAGTTTCTGAACCGTTAATTTTATCCTCTATTATATCCAAAAAGATATTGCAATCCTTTTGAAATTTTTCGATCGAATCTGTAGTACTAGCTGTATTCAATTTTTTAGAAAATGACAACGCAAATTCAGATAACGCACTTTCACTCAGCCTCATACTTTTATTTAAAGTACAAATCAAATCGAGTATCTCCTTCAGAATACATATTCCTAAATACGTTTCGAAAATTGCCCCCCAATTTTCTTCTTCACGCTCTCTCATAGAAGATACAAACGTTGTGTCAACACGGTAGTAAATTCCTACAAAATCTTCGCTATCAAGAAGATTTGTAATAGGTTTACTGTTCTTTTGAAATTCGAGGATTTTTTGGCGCCATGAATTACATTGAAAAAACATAGTTTTTCCGCTACCACGACCACCTTCCACCACCAAAGGTTTTCCTGCGCTATCCAAGCCAGGGAAAGGAACATAGTATTTCCATAAATCTTTCATTTGTTCTGTTCGGTTTTCTTTGAAAGGATTATATTGATTAGTCATTAGAGTTCTTCCTCCTCAACAACAATTTCCAGTCGCTATTTTCTTTCCAAAATATAGGTAGCGACCAATCAGGAATTGTTTTGTGCATAACAAAAGCAAAGTCCAATTTTTTATATCCATATGTAGGTATGCCTGCGTTTTTTGCAAGAGATTCAAATAAAGCTAATGCTTTTGCTTTTTCTTCGTCGTCCTTCCAAATATACGAAGAGTCTGAAAAAGCTCTATGTTGATCGCTGAGCTCACGGACACAAATAATGTTTAAATCAGGGAACTCATTTCGAAGTTCATCGATACTTTTATTATAGCCAAATAATGTAAGATAATTGGCTTTTGCTCCGTATTTTTTGCATAATTCTTTTATGGATAAAAATGAACCATCGACTTCTATTCTGGTTTCTTCCCAAAAAGTTCTAAGTTGATCTCCACTACCAACGCAATCGTCAACTATAATCAGATTATTGATTTGTCCGGCTTTTAGCAAATCGGGTACCTGATCTATAAATTTAGATCTTTCTGCAGGAATAATTCCTTGTTGTACTAACGTGCGGCAAATATTATTTGCACTTTCGTGCGGAGCGCCGCTATCTAATAAGGGAACAAAGCAAGACTTGTTTATATTTGCTTTGTGCACATTCTTCAATGTATTAGTACTCAAAGAAAATCCAGACGATTTCTGTCTTTCTAAAATATCAGAATACGATAAGCAATTATAGACACCCATTTTCAAAGCATCAGTAACATCGTTTTCTGAATAATATATTAGGTTAGTTAGCAATTTATATACTAATTCTTGTTCTTCGTGTGGCAACCCTCTGAAGTTACTTAACCACGAATCTATATCAGCTTTTGCTAAACCGGACCATTGTTGCTGTGTAAGCATAAAATCTATAAAAGCCTTGCATTTATTTATATATAAATCATTCATTATATATTTCCTTTCTATAGTAAATTCTCAAGATAAATTCAATATGATATACCCCGCACCGTTTCATCGCCGCAAATGTTGCGGACTTTCAGGCGAAGCATTTTTGTCCATTATGTGCTGTACCTGGGTTAAAAACTTTTAGCACGAGTGGAATAGTTAATTGTCGTTCATCTTGTATTCTACGCAACTGTTGTTAATTATTGTTGTGACTACAACAGTAAGAAAAAATAGTTTTACGCTTTCAAAATCACGTGTCAGTGATTCCACATTTTGGACACCATATATAGAAAATTCATATCCAAAAATGCTTATTTTTTCTTAAAAAGCACTTACTGTCAAATGACACAGTTACTGAGAATTGTTCAATACTTCTTTGTAGGTAAATGTCTTCCAATGTATCCAATATAGCATTTGTTATTGGAATTATCTGGTAGAAAATAAATTCTGCCTCCACTATACTTTCCGGTAAATCCAATATGATCGAAGAAATACTCTTCGCTACCGTTTGGTAATTGAAATTTCCTAAGATTTTTCAATTCAGTATCAGATTTAACTGTTTCAGATTCTGTTCGTGCCCCAATGCCTAGTTCTTTGGGATCGTATGAACTGCTACAATTCGAAAAGTATTCTTGAAAACGCTCTAATTTCTTCATAATGGCAACTATATGATATTTTTCAGAATCATCAAATAGCTGATCTTTAACATTTTGACAAAACACAAGGTTAGGATATAGTCGCTCTCGTTTATCCCATAGATCTTGTCCTGAGGTAATATCGATTGAAAGATCTTTCCTATATGATGAAATAATTTCTTCTACTGGTATCCCTGTCCAAATATTGTCTATACATTGTGTAGATATATGGATTTCGCCGGACTCATCTAATGAGGAGTACTTTCCGGATATTGTTTTGTTTTTTCAAACTGCATTTGTAGGCAAACTTAACAATATATGTCTATGTTCTAAAGCAAAAGCACACCCGATAGCAGTATGTTCTTGTTCATCGATGAATACATTAAATTCTCCATCAACACTTTGATTATTATAATATCTACGATGCTTATCTAGGAAACGTCTAAAAAACTGTCGGTGTTTTATAGAAACATTATCATCAACTAGCCACTGAGCGAATCCGTAACTTTTATAAAGTGGAATTGATAATAACGACTCTGGGAATATGACTTCATCAATAATAGATTTGCTACTCAAATCCTTGCAAAACACCACGAATTCTTCAACAAGCGTTTTTGCAGTATACTCCGTATCAACATCATTGTTATGGACGGACAACTCATTTAGTGTTAAAAACATATGTCCTCCTTAAAACAACTCATCCAATGCTTTATCCCATTCGTCAAAGAATCCATCAGGCCAATCTGATAGACTTCCATCATTAAGAATTACCGGAGAACATTTTTCATGAGTTACTTTTTCGCCTAATGCTAAATCGGATTCAACTTTTTGATAGAAATAATTTAGTCTTATATTGTTACGAGAAATCACTCCATTTTTCACACTCAATCTTATTCCATTAAGTATGTGATCGCTGTGTGTTTCTAAAATTACTTGTACTCCGCCCGCTGAAGCTCTTGCAATCAATTCTCCCATTTTCCGCTGTCCCTTAGGATGAAGATGGGCTTCTGGGTTTTCAATAATTACAAGATCTCCTTGATTAGCTTTCAGCAAGCTGACAATAATAGGAACGACATAGCTAAGGCCAAAGCCTACATTTACCGGGGTATAATCAGCCCCATATACTTTGTATTCAATTCCAACCAAACCTGCTTCTTGATATTGTTTTGGATTAATATGGATTCCCGGACTAATAACTGAAAGCCATTTTTCAGTTTGATAAAGCAGATGTTCACTGGTATTTTCATCGAAAAGCACACAATTGTTTTCCACCTTATCCTCTAATCCACGTTTTGCTAAATAGTCCGCAAACAATTCACCTCTAAATCCAACCTGGTTCCTTTCGTATATCTCGTGATAGGATTGCTTGTAGTATCGCTGTGGACCAATTCTTTCCGCTGATATGTAAGAAAAAGTGGGACTGAAAATATTTATTTTTATAATTTCATCCTGATTGATATTGGTGCGGTATATTTTTTGAAAATCTGAATCCTTGTTATATTCATATTCCCAGGATGTAGTGGCATCTCCTGCAGTCAATTCTATCGACACTTTATCTTCATCGCTATTTCGATACATTAAATCAAAGCCTGTTCCAATTTGCGTTAATTCGCCATTTAGGTGCAAGCCTTTTGATAAAGTACCCATTTCATATGATTGTCTAAGCAGGAGAATCGCCTGAATTACACTGGATTTACCCATACTATTTATACCGGCAAAAACATTTAGATTGGATAATTCAATACTTAATTTCTCAAAGCATTTAAAATTTTTAATTTTAAGATTGTTGATCATTTTTAACCTTCTTTCCAATCAACTCATAGATTATATCTTGAATTCTGGTGATTCTAGACTTGATGGATGTTTTATCAGATGCACGAATCGCATTTTGGAAATCATAATCATCACATAATTTTATAAATGATTTCTTTAGTACATCTTTTTGTTCCTTAAGTTTTTCTATCTCTAATTCATTAAGTTTTAATATAACAAGTGACCATGCCTCAAATAACGACTTATTAACAGGGCCTCTGCGTTCTTCTGTGTTTAAGCGTCTAAAAGCAAATCTACCAAAAAGTTCATAAATGGTTCTCATAACATATTCAAATTCGAAATACACTTTATTCATAGTGTCTCTTGATGCAAAAGACAAAAATTCCATACCCTTATTCAAAAAATCATCCAATGTTATATACTCTTTCTCAAAATCAATTTGAGTAAAGGAAACAAAACGCAAACAAAACTCTCTATCAAGCATTCGCTCTGGATTAATACTGTAATCTGTTGCTTTTTTAAATTGCTCACATTGTGACATCTCGAGTAAAAATGCTGACGCTTGCCCTTGATAAAGCGCGTTTCGTATTTCCTGAGCAGTCAACACCAATCCGCCTGTATTAATTCTTTTAAAAATATTAAATTTAACATTTTTGGGGGTAGAAGGATTTACTAAATAAGCGTTCAAATTAGTTTCTTCAATTCTTCTCTGTAGTGCTCTCGGTAGCTGTTCAAATTTACTTCCATTCAAATCTTTTAAAAATTCCATTCCCGTAAGAGCGAAACTTTGATCCACAACATATTCCTTAATCGTTGCAATTCTTTGCAAACCATCGATTATTTGCCACTTATCATCGTCAGAAGCATCAAAATAAAATGCAGGTAGTGGTATCTTTAAAATTATCGACTCAATTAATTGACTTTTTTGTTTCTTATTCCATAAACCCGCCTTTCGTTGAAACGACGAATCGAATTCTAGTTCGTTGTTTATAATTCGACTAATTATCGATGAAATTGTAATTTTGTCCATCCTGATATCAATTTTTGACGGGTCAAAAGGAATCACTTTTGAGGAATCGTCCGGTGTATCGCTATCGGGTTCAACATCCTCGTTGACAATCATTATACCATTTTGTTCAAAATATTCTATAACCTCAGACAACTCATCTTTAAAATTATCAAGAGTAATAAGAATCATTGATAAATTGATTTTATTATCTTGTTTTTCAGCAAGCTGTTTTAACGAATTTAATTCTTTTTTTGTTTTTTCCGTAAGCATTTATATATCCTCCTTGAATAGACTATACTATAAGCAAATGGCGGTGAAATTGATTGAATACTATTTACAAAATAGAGGTTCATTTATACTCTAATAATGACATAGATATTTCAAAACCATTCTTTTGGTGTTTGAGATCAAACTCAGGAAAAGAATGGTGTACTGAAAATGCAGGGTGGGAGTCTTCTCACGAGGCAGCATGGGAATCGGCCTATCATTTTTTTAAAAAATACAAATATAGGAATGTTGAAAATGATTAAGGTTATTCTGTAGATTTTATTCTAATCGTATAAAGAAATTTTGTAATTGATATTACTATTGATTACCTTTTTTAAGATTACAATCACGGCAGAGCATTTGGCAATTTTCGGGGGGGTAGTATGTCCGCCTTTTGACCATGCCTTGATATGATCGTCGTGCATTTCTTCAAATTCAAATTCTTCCCCGCAAATTGCACACTTGTGGTTTTGCTTTTCATAAGCTGCAAGAGCATCACGACGGTCAAATGCCCTAATTGAAATTTCCTTTTCTTCTCCGGTCAGTAAATATTCATAGATACCAGATTTCTTTGTAACATCCTCATAACCCATAAGGCGCTGAATTTCGATTTCAAGCGCTTGAAGATTGCCTGTACCCAATCAATAACCGATCAGCTACATCAAACATATCAACTCCGCCATCGCCGGTTTTATCATAGACTTTTGTAACAATCGCTTTGTAAGGTTTATTGGTGTTTTTATCTTCTGTGCCGATAACATCGAATAACGACAATTGCTGATTTGCAATAGGAGAATCTGCATAGTATGTAGCAATTAGTTTCTTTAATCCAAGACGATTGAAATTTAATACAAAATATTTGAAAAAGTTACTTTCAAAAGGGTCATCACAGTTACAAAGAATTGTTTTATCTCTAAAATGTTTTTGGTAATACCGCATTTCTTTCTCAATGTCGGTAAGTTGAGTATAAAACTCACCCTTTTTATCCAATTTAGTGGCTGCTAAATCTCTTATGTTCTCAGCCATTTTTATCCTCCGACTATTTTTCCTTTTAGTTCTTTAATAGTTTCCGTTCTATCAACATTACCCAATAACAAAAATGCAAGCAACATCATTTGATAAAGTTCATCATACCATCTTTCAAGTTTTGTCTTACTCATTTTTGCAACATATTCTTTATATTTACTCATATCCTTTTTGCTACGATTGTTGTGACGAATATTTATGTTGTTAAGCATAAAGAAAATATCTTCTGAAAGTTGCTTGTTGAGCGCTTGAAGCTCCTTACGTTTGGGTTCCAATTCCGATCCCAAGGAAATTAAGATACTCTTTTTTAATTCAATTTCGCCCTGCAATGATCGGTGATTATAACGAATAATGTCTAATGCTAAATCTTGCTCGACTATTTCAGCTACTGCAGTTACTTCAGGTTTATCTTCTATAATAAGCACACGATCATCCTCTACATATGCTGTATGGTTATATTTTTCGAGATTATCAAGCATTACATCTCTAAGGTGATAGAAATTATTCTGCCATTTACTTCCCGATTTCTCGTCGATTAAATCTTTGTGTGCCAGCATCCAAAGATTATAAGTTAACTCTATTAATGTCATAAAGGCATCAATATCTCCATTTTTAGCTGATGCTTTTATTTCGTTATAATCAACTGATTCGAGAAAATCTTTGACATCAACAAAATGTCCTCTGCAACTCCAATCCCGAAAGCACTTCCGGTCTACAAAATCAAAAACCGAAAGATGATAGGGGGGATAATATAACGTTTTCTCTTTGATAGACATTGAA
>JBJEOZ010000274.1:0-3046 GCA_051880975.1 Ruminococcus sp. | reverse complement strand
AAATTGAAACATACCTCTCGCTCTGTTGTCCTTACACACAGCATTCTGCATTGCCTGATACTTTTTTACAGAGGACTTTGCAAGTTGCTGCCTTAATTCAAGCACTTTTGTAAGTTTTGGCGGAGCTGTTTTCAATAAAGCCTTTACTGCATCTTTACCCAAGCTGTCAATTTCAAGACCATTTTGTGCAAGCCACTCTTTCATTTGCAGTACAGAGTTTGGATTTTCAAGCTGTGTTATTTTCTGCATGGTTGATGTAAGTTCAGCCTTAGTAAGCTCATCAAATTTAACGGCATTATTAACAAGCTCCATATCAAGGGCGATACCTCTGTCGTTTATTTCTTGGTCAAGGTGGTATTCATCCCAAACAAAATCCGGTACCAGAAAGTTTTTCAGCTTTATTTGAATGCTTAGTTCAACCTCAACATCACGCTTGTTGTAAGCCTTAAACAGCTCCCATTTTTCAGGACTATGGCAGGGTAGGTTTCTTGTTCTTCCTCCGTTTGCCTTTGTTGGTTTGCAAGGAACACAGAAATATCTGATTAACGCTTTACCTTCATCAAGCTTCTGTTCATCAAGTTTAAGTACGGCACCAACCCCTTTAAGTGATAACGGTAAACCCATATAAGCCGACCACACCATAGAGCATTTCCAAGCAGACGGGTCAAGGTAGTTTCTTACGGCATCCTCATCAATGCTATAACTTGCAAATACAGGCGAATAATATTTTCTAAGATATGCCGATAAACATACCCTCTCAAAATTCGCATTAAAAGCCCACTTGGTAATGTTGTCATTGGTAAGTGCATTTATGATTTCTTCTGGTATTTTTTCACCTTGTGCTAAGTCAACTACCTGTACTTCTCCGCCGTCAACAGAATATCCAAAGAGTAAAATTTCAAAGTCGAAGTTTTCCGTATATTTGTAAACACCGCATTTTGAAAGGTCTGTTGAAGAATAGGTTTCAATATCTATGCTTAAATTTTTCATAGTATCATCCTTTCAAAACAGGCGGCAGAGCTTTTACACTCTACCGCCTTTATAATTATGCTAAGAAATCATCAACCTCAACGGTATCAAAATCCTCTGCTGCTGTTGTTCTGCCGCCAAGGGACTCTCCATCCTTCAGCTTTTGAATATTGCCAAGACCTGCTGCGATACCCTTATTGCCATTTATGGAGTAAGCATAAAAGCTTACAGAAATATTGCCGTAACAACCGCTGTAAACCTCGCTTTGGTCAATTATTGGTTCCACCTTATTATCAACTACCTGTGGTTTCTGCTTTGAATTGGCGTTGAAGAAATAGCTGTCCTTGTAAGCCTCATCATCAGGTCTGTCTGTATCCCCGTCACGAAGCGGTGTCTTTAAGTTTGCAGGCACCTTACCGCCCCAAACCGATAAACTTTCCTTCTTTACCTGTTCAATAGCAGCCTTAATTTTATTGATAGTTGCTTTATCACTTTTGGGAATGATAGCTGAAACACTGTACTTTGGCTCGCTGCCGTCAATACCTACAGGCTCCCAACAATGTAAAAAACTAAATCTGCAAGGTACAATTACTTTTATACTCATAAATTTTCCTCCTTAAAATCATCTATGAACCGGAAAGATAAATCCGGTCGCCGTTAGGCGATTTTCAGCTTGCTGAAAATTCTGACATAGCAGTTGATATATTTACAGCCTCTCTCTTGTCTGTTTCAGAAACAAGCGTAAGCTTTCCCTCAGGCTTATATACCAATCCGCCTAAAACCTCATTAAACTTTTTCTTTCCCATCAGCTTTTCCATTTCTGTTATGCCGATAAGACTTGTCTTAAAAATATCCTTATAGCCTGCTGCCTTTGCAGCCTCTATAACATCGTTTTCATCTGTGTACTTTCTGTTGGTTTTGCCACGAACAAGTTTATAACCTGTCCACACTTTACCCTCAGAGATAGCTTTTTCCTGTGCGTATGTATAAATATCAGACGCCCATTTAGCAAGCTCATCTGCCTTGGAAAGTACCTCTGCAATCTCATCATCAGAAAGCAATGGGGCTGCCTTAAACTCAATCTGAGCCAGCTTAAGCATTTCATCAGCTCTTGCCCTGCACTGATTTTTAGCCTTGCAAAATCTGCAATGCTCACCTGCAGCAAACTCACCTTCACCCGAAAGTGCCATAGCGCCCCTTGGCTTTAATACATTATTCCCCCATGCTCTTAGGTCAGCAACAGATATTTTCCAAGTGCTGACATTCTGTAATCTTGGCTGATGTATGGTAAGTTCTGCTGTTTCAATATCGAAAATAGGCTCTACAGATTCAAGAACGCCAAGAGCATATATCATAAGCTGGGTATTATTCTCAGCATATACGGGTACACCCTTACCCAACTTCAAATCAATAATGTGAAGTTTATCGGGGGATGCTATAACCATATCAGCAGTACCAAAGCAATCAGCAACATAGCTTGAAACATCAACCTTCTGTTCAACTGCTGCAATATACATTGGATAATCATTTTTTACATTTTCAAGCTGCTCCACAACATAAGAAACATAATCCTCAACAGACTCTGCCAATTCATCCGTATAATAATCTGATGTTGGTCTATTGCTGCGGATTTTCATATATTTCTTTATAAGGTGCTCCGCAAGAGTGTGTCCTGCTGTACCTTCCTCAGCAAACTCTGATATGCTGTCGGGGAACTGCTCCTCTAAAAGCAATGATGGTGTGCAGGTCAAATGCCTTTTACTTGCTGACGGACTAAATCTTGCGTGCATTACAATTCCTCCGCTTCCTGCAAAAGGTTCTTAAAGTTTTCAGGTGCAATAGCAGAGAGCTTGTTTGCACCATACTTTAAAAGTAAAGCCTTCACTGCATCACTTTTGCCTGCCTGTGTCTTTTCTGCCAGCACTTTTCTGACGACTGTAATATCAACAGCAGACTCATCCTTTGAGGTTAAGTTTTCCTCTTTCCAAGGCACATCACTATTATCCGATTCAGCTAATCTACGATAACTTTTGGCAAGATTTTCATAGTTTTCTGCTAACCTTAAATACTCATTTTT
>JBJEOZ010000273.1:0-14931 GCA_051880975.1 Ruminococcus sp. | reverse complement strand
CTTTTGCAGTAAGGCAGTACCAACCGTTTAGAAACAGCTTACCTGTGATTTCAAAATTCTTTGAAACCTCTTCAATCACTTCGTCAACCCTTGTGTCGATTATACCGCTCATAATGTAGGTTGAGTCCTCTTTCATAAAGGCTTTTACACCCTTTGATAGGAATATGATTGCGTCAGCCACAATGTTGGCTACCACAATGTCAAATTTTCCGCTGACCTTTTCGGTGAAGTTGCCCTCAATAGCGGTGAACTTGTCCTCTACACTATTTAGCACAGCGTTTTCCTTTGCTGTCTTTACCGCCATAGGGTCAATGTCCACTCCCACAGCACTTTTACCCCCTAAAAGGAGAGATGCAATTCCCAGTATTCCACTGCCACAGCCAACATCAAGTACAGTTGTGTCCTCTTTAACTATTTTTTCAAGTACTTCAAGGCAAAGCCTTGTTGTTTCGTGAGTGCCTGTGCCAAATGCAAGACCGGGGTCAAGGTTAATGACAATCCTGCCCTTTGGGTCGTAATTCTTTCGCCAAGTAGGGCGGATAAGGAGTTTTTCACCAACAGGTGAGGGCTGAAAGTACTGTTTCCAGTTGTTCAACCAATCCTCGTCATTGCAGTCCAAGGAGTCAACCTGAAAATCAATATTCGCCTCTTTCAGCATTTCGGAAATTTTGCTTACAGCCTCAAGTGGGTTGTCCTCACAGCTGATGTACATATGCACCTTTGCCTGTGTCCTGTCCTTAGCCAAAAGCTCCTCATCAATTAAATCAATGTGGGCGATTTCCTCCACATCCTGTTCAAGGTTTGTGTAGTCCTCAATGTATATTCCGTAGGGCACAACCTCATTTGCAATATCGGAAACCTGATCCACATCTTCATTACTTACAGTTACAGTAATTTCTGTCCAATCCATAATACCACCGTTTGAGTATAATTATTCAGTACCTTTTATTTTACTTTATTTGTTTTGAAAATACAAGGGGTTTTTACTTTGACTGCTTTTGAATAGAGTTTATTGGTGAAATAATTGAAAAACAAGAAAAAATTATCGTTTTTCGATAAAAAAGTATTGACAATCATTATTTGTGGTGATATTATTACCTCAATGAAAGGATGGTTTTTATGAACAACATTAAATTTTTTCACGGTATAAGCAAATTTTTCTATGTAATTTCAAATATTGCAACGGTGATTTTGTTTATTGCACTGGCATTTACTATTGCCTTTTCGGTATTTTTGATTGCATTGCCAAACGACACAATGGTTTTTGGTGCACAGGGTGATGTGAATGCAACAATCAAGGTGTCAAACATTGTAAACGACCCATTCGCCTTTTTGGAAAACGAAAAAGACGACAGCGATGCCGACAAAGGCGACGACGGCGAAGTGCAGTGGGAAGTAAAGGACGGAAAAATGACAGGCAAAGCCATAGGCTACGGTCAGGGTGTTGCATCCTTTGAGATGACTCGTGACGGAGTGCTAAAGGG
Source organism: Ruminococcus sp. (assembly GCA_051880975.1). Taxonomy (GTDB): domain Bacteria; phylum Bacillota; class Clostridia; order Oscillospirales; family Acutalibacteraceae; genus Ruminococcoides. The sequence goes on along the minus strand of JBJEOZ010000273.1, from coordinate 13,447 downwards.
TGACGCACTTTCCGAGAGATACACCATAAATAACTACCAAATAGGCATTGTAACCTTGCCAAAGGTTATTCAGCTGATGTTCCTTTTAGTTGCTATTTTCTACGGAAAGAGAATTTTTAAGGAGCTTAAGAGCTGTGAAACACCCTTTACGGAAACAGTCAGGAAAAACCTTGTAAAGCTTTCAGCGGTCATTTTAGGCTTTAGCTTTATTCCTGCATTTATTGAAAAGGTATTCCTCCTTTGTATGTCACTTTCAAACATTGAAAAGTCGGGAATTGACATTACAACAGGCTTTTCCGTGACAACATTTTGTGTTGCTGTGGTACTGTTTGTTCTGTCACTTATATTCAGTTACGGAGTCAGCCTTCAAAAACAAGCTGACGAAACATTGTAGGTGATAGCTATGTCAATAATATTAAGACTTGACCGTGTTATGGCGGACAGAAAAATGTCACTTAATGAGCTTTCCGAAAAGGTTGGCATTACAAAGGCGAATATGAGCAACATCAAAAACGGAAAAATCTCGGCTATAAGGTTTTCGACCCTTGACGCAATTTGCAAAACCTTGGACTGTCAACCGGGGGATATATTGGAGTACAACAAGGAGGAGTGAAACTTATGTATGCAATAGAAACAAAGGATTTATGCAAAAGCTACAAGTCGTTAAAGGCGGTTAACAAGCTAAATCTCACAGTAAATGAGGGAGAGCTGTTTTCACTTTTGGGTGTTAACGGAGCAGGTAAAACCACCACAATAAAGATACTTTGCGGACTTACAAAGGAAAGCGGGGGAGAGGCTTTTATCTGCGGAAAAAGCATAGATACAAAAAGGGATGAAATCAAAAGGATAATCAATGTGTCGCCACAGGAAACTGCTGTTGCACCAAACCTTACAGTAAGGGAAAACCTGGAGCTTATTGCAGGTATTTACGGCTATAAGGGTGACAGCCTTGTAAAAAGGGTTGAAGAAGTGACAGAGCAGTTCAGCCTTGAGGAGGTTATGAGCCAGCGTGCAAAGACCCTTTCGGGAGGATGGCAAAGGCGACTTTCTATTGCAATGGCGATAATCAGCGAACCAAAGGTGCTGTTCCTTGACGAGCCTACCTTGGGACTTGATGTACTTGCAAGACGGGAACTTTGGAGAGTGATAAAGGGCTTAAAGGGAAGTGTAACCATTGTTCTCACAACCCACTATATGGAGGAGGCACAGGAGCTTTCCGACCGCATTGGAATTATGGCGAAGGGCAAGCTTCTCACAGTTGATACTCCGCAAAATCTAATGGAAAAAACTTCTTCTCAAAATATTGAGGAGGCATTTGTAAAAATTGCAGAGGGGGATGTAAAATGAGAACACTTTTATTCGGAAAGAGGAATGCAAAGGAAATTTTGCGTGACCCCTTGTCCTATGTTTTTACTATGGGTTTTCCTGTTTTGCTCCTTATAGTGTTTCAGGTTATTGCCTCCTGCACACCGGGGGGAGAGGTGTTTTGGTTTGAGCTTGGCTACCTTGCACCGGGAATTGCAGTATTCTCCTTTTCATTTGTAATGCTGTATATGTCAATCCTTGTGGCAAACGACAGAACTACAACATTTCTTTCAAGGCTGTACACCTCGCCAATGAAAGCCTTTGACTTTATTGCAGGGTACAATCTCCCTGGAATAGTAATCTGCCTTTGTCAAATTGTAATTTGCTACATAACTGTTTGGGTGATTTCCCTTGTAACAGGGGATGAGGTGAGTATGGGGAACTTGCTCCTTACAATTCCTGTGTATTTACCGCTTATGCTGATGTTCGTCTCGGTGGGCGTTATGTTCGGGTGCCTTTTCAGCAACAAGTCAGCACCGGGAATTTGCTCCGTTGTAATTCAGATTGTAGGATTTTTAGGGGGAATATGGATGCCTGTTTCCCAAATGGGAGGTTACGAAACTGTGTGCGAATGTCTGCCCTTTTACCCTGCTGTTCAAATCGGCAGGAGCATATTGCTGGGTGAGGATATTACAGACGGAAAAATACCTCTGTACATTATAGTATCACTTGCTTACATAGTTGTACTTTTCGCCCTGTCAATAATCTGCTTTAAGGCAAAAACACAAAGTGACGAGAAGTAAAAATTAAAAAAATTAAAGGGGTAGCACCGTAAAATAATGGGGTGTTACCTCTTTTTGCGATAAAAATTAAAAACAGTCACTTTAGAGTCACTTTGATGATGTAATCTATAAAATATCCGAAAAGGTTTGTCCGGAAAACCTTTGTCGGTTCATTATAAATGATGATAAAAGTTACATCAAATATGGAGGTACTTATGGAAATTTTAAGAGTTGAAAACCTTGTTAAAACCTACGGAGAGGGCGAAAACAAGGTGAATGCCGTTGACAATATCACCTTGTCAGTTGAGAAGGGAGAATTTGTGGCAATAGTAGGAGCAAGCGGAAGCGGAAAATCCACCCTGCTACACCTTATCGGAGGAGTTGACAGCCCCACAAAGGGAAAAATTTTTATCGACAATAAGGATATAACCAAAATGGACAGCGACACATTGGCTATTTTTCGTCGCAGACAAATCGGCATTGTATATCAGTTTTACAATCTTATCCCTATTTTAACGGTTGAAGAAAACATTACATTGCCCTGTGATTTGGACAAAAGTCCTGTGCAAAGAGAACGCCTTGATGATATTCTCCAAACCTTTGGTCTGAAAGAAAGGCGAAAGCATCTGCCAAATCAGCTTTCGGGTGGTCAGCAACAGCGTACATCTATTGCCCGTGCATTAATTGGCAATCCTGCCCTTGTACTTGCCGATGAGCCAACAGGAAATTTGGATACAAAGGCGTCTGAGGAAATTATGCACCTGCTTAAAATATGCAACAGAAATTATAATCAAACAATAGTGATGATTACTCACGATTTAGACCTTGCAAAGCAGGCTGACAGGATAATTACAATCAGCGACGGAAAAGTTGTACAGGAGGTGTAAGGGTGAACACGCTTAACCATCTTACAATTAAGAATTTAAAGCTGAACAAAAGCCGAACTATTGTTACAATAATCGGAATTATGCTTTCGGCGGCGCTGATAACCGTTGTTGCAGGAATTGCAGTCAGCGCACAGAAAACAATGGTCAAGGGAGAAATTAACTTTTCAGGGGACTATGACCTTGTTTTAAGGGAAAATATAAGCAGTGGTGATGTTGAGGATATAAAGGCAAACAGATATGTCAGCGACGCTTATGTGTTGGACAGTGTAGGAACTGCAAAAATTCCTAATGCAAAGGAAAAGACAAAGCCCTATGCCTATATACAGGAGCTTAGTAAAAATGCATACACAAATTGCTTTAATATTCCCCTGAAAAGCGGAAGATACCCACAAAGCAGTACGGAAATTGTACTTTCCAAAACATTTGTGGAAAATTCTGCCCGAAAGTACAAGGTGGGGGACAGTATTTCCTTTGATATTGGTGAGAGAAAAACATCAGGCGGAGAAACAATTTCTAACGAATATAATTACGGTGAATATTTTAATAAGAACGAAAATGAGTTTGAAATCATTAAGGTTAAGGAACATTTTCAGGTTCAGTCCCAAAGGACATATAAAATTGTGGGATTGCTGGACGAGTATAATACAGATGCCTTGGGAGTGTTTGGCAACAAGTCAATATCACCTGTGTTTACGGTGCCTGACGAAAAGCATATCACCCAAAATTCAATGCTGTATGTAAAGTACACCGATGAGGGGGAAAGGAACTATCTGAAAACCACCTCGGTAATTACAGGAGTATCGGAAGAGCACATTAAGGGCTATCTTGCAGATGAATACACCCTTGAAAATGGGGAATCCAAGTACGGTGAATTTAGCGTTCATACGAGTCTGTTGTCCTATAAGGGTTATGCTTTAAGTGAAGAAAGTCTGAAAATGCTGTTCTATTTAGCCGGCATTGTTATCGCAATAGTGATTATAGCCAGCGTATTTGTAATCAGAAACAGCTTTGCAATCTCAATTACAGAAAAAACAACCCTTTACGGAATGTTGGCGTCAGTTGGCGCAACCTCCCGACAGATAAGGCGCAATGTGCTTTTTGAGGGTATTGTACTTGCCTTAATAGGCATACCCGCAGGAATTTTGCTGGGTGTGGGTGTAGTGGCAGTATTAATTTGGATACTAAATCATCTGCTGGGTTTTGCCCTTAACGGAATCGCCTTTGAATATTCTGTATCAGCCTTAGCCATTGTACTTGCGGTGGTGCTGTCAATGCTGACTATTCTGTTTTCAACCTTGGGAAGTGCCATAAGAGCGTCAAAAATCCCTCCGATAGACGCCGTAAGAGGAAGCAGAGATATTAAAATTAAGAAAAAGCAAAAGGCATACAAGTGTCCAAGGCTCATTAAAAAGCTGTTTGGAACAGGGGGAGAAATCGCATATAAAAACCTTAAAAGGAGCAGGAAAAAATACCGAACAACAGTTATTTCCATTGTTGTCAGCGTTGCTGTGTTTATAGCCGTTTCCAGCTTTATACAGTACGGAAAGGAGTACAGCTCAAAGTATTTCCACGAAATAGACTTCAATCTTCTTGTCACAAATTCCGAAAATTTTGACTCGTACAGGGAGGAAAGTGCTGTTTACAACAAGATAGGCAAATTACAGGGAGTAAAGAGCAAAAAAATTATTTCAACAGCATTGTTATTTTTGAAAAATAACAGTTTAAGCAAGAATAAACTGGGTGATGATGAAAAGTACTATCCTAAAAATTCAGACAATTCAGGAGAAGATGCATATTCACTACAACTGTTGGCGGTGGATGATAACTTGTACAAAAATGTGGCTAACGAGCTTGGGCTTAGCTACAACGAGGTTAAGAGTAAAGGCGTTTTAATAAACGGATTCCTTTATGTATCCGAAGAGGGGGAAAAAGAACAAGGAGAGCTTTTTGACCCCGACAAGGTAAATTCCCTGACGCTCAATACTTACCGCAGAAGTAATAATGGTGAAAACGGCGATTTTGATATTGAAATTGCAAAAACCGTAAAAACCCCTCCCAAAGCACTAAAAGCATATTTTGCAGACGGTTTTATGACGGACTCGGTTTATCTTATTGTAAGCAGAGATACTCTTGTAGAAAATGTGGATATAGAGGATACATTTTCAGAACTGTACATCAATGGAAAAAATCCCGAAAAGCTGGAAGAAGAGATAGGACAATTAAAAGAAGGCAGTACCCTTTATGTGGAGAATGTTGAAAGACTAATGAAGATGTATAATGCAATGACCCTTGTAATCAGCATATTCGCCTATGGCTTTATCATTGTAATTTCTCTGATTGGCATTACAAACATATTTAACACAATAACAACCAATATGCGTCTTAGAAGTAAGGAGTTTGCAATGCTGAAATCAATAGGAATGACAAAGAGGGAATTTAACAGAATGATACGCCTTGAAAGTCTGTTTTACGGAGTTAAGTCACTGATTATCGGCATTCCTTTGGGATTACTTGCAGGGATAGGAATATTTATGGCTTTTTCCGTGAATGCAGTCTTTGATTTTGTTGTTCCCTACGGTGCAATTCTGATAAGCGTTGTATTTGTATTTGCTGTGATTTGGCTTATTATGAAATTTTCAATTTCAAAGGTGCAAAAGCAGAATATAATTGAAACAATACGCAATGACAATATTTAGTTTTAGTTGACAGCATAAGTTTTTTGTCGGATAATTAAATTATATTTCAGGTTATTGTTCCTGTGTTATGAAATTATGGAAATACTGATTAAATCATTTGCACATATTGCGTAGTCAGATTTTTCGTCAGGTTGGACAAATAAACCGCAGTAATGCTGACGCATTACGAGGATTTTTTGGACAAGCTGGCGGAAAATATGCAAGCAAGATGTGTAAATAGCGTTTAGCGGGATTTATTCAGTATTTCCATGTGTAACTTTGAAAGGCTTTGCTATGAATATACTTCTTATTGAGGACAATAAAATAATATCAAAGGGTATTGTCTATGCCCTTGAGCAAGAGGAATATGAGGTAACCCTTTGCGAAAGCTTTGCCTCTGCCCTTTGTGCCGTATCCTCTGACTTTGACCTTGCCATAATTGACATAACTCTTCCTGACGGCAACGGATTCGAGCTTTTTGAAGAAATCCACCGTCTTTCAGATGCACCCGTAATTTTTTTGACAGCGGTTGATGACGAGGACAGCATCGTAAGAGCCTTTGATTTAGGTGCGGAGGACTACATAACAAAGCCTTTTTCAATGAGGGAATTACTTGCAAGAATACGCAGGTTTACTTCAAAGAACAGCGGAAAAGCAAGTGTTGTAACGGTGGGTGACATAAGCGTTGACCTTGAAAGTAAAGAGGTGTTTAAAAACGGAGAAAGAGTAGGGCTGACGGCTCTTGAATATAAAATATTTTCCATTCTTGCACGCAACTGTGGAAAAACCGTCACCCGTGAGATTATACTTGAAAAAATTTGGGATATAGCAGGGAATTATGTTAACGACAATACCCTGACTGTGTATATTCGCCGAATTCGCAAAAAACTCGATACCGAAAGGATAACAACCGTAAAGGGAATAGGTTACAGGCTGGAGAAAGAATGAAAGGTTCACAAAAATTTTTAGTTGTATTTCTTGTATTAACAGTTGTTTTTTCGGCACTTACAGCGGTGGTATCGGTATTTGAAATTCAGAGTATCAAAGCAAACACCAGCGTTGCTGTGGGGAAAATAGCGGAAAAGGTGAAAAAAGAATATCCCAATATTTCAAGCAGAGAGCTTGCCGAAATTTTAAATGACAGTTCAGACAATACCCCTCAAAGTAACTTCCTGAAAAAATACGGAATTGACCTTGAAAGGGATTGGGCGGTTTACAAGAATGAAACCCTCGGTTTGAATGTTGTAACAGTAAATGCCATTGTATGTTCAGCAGTATGTATGGTGCTGACAGCGATTTTCCTTATCTACTGCAAAAGGCAAAGAAAAGAGGCAGAACGCCTTACAGACTATGTTAGAAAAATAAACAGCGGTGACTACGACCTTGAAATTGAGTCAAGCAGTGAGGAAGAATTGTCACAGCTGAAAAGTGAAATCTACAAAACAACGGTAATGCTGAAGGAACAGTCCGACAACTCCCGAAAGGATAAGGAAAAGCTGAAAGACTCCCTTTCGGATATATCCCACCAGCTGAAAACACCCCTGACATCAATTATGATTATGCTGGACGACATCATTGAGGACGAAAATATGCCCGATGAAATTCGCCGTGATTTTTTAAACGATATAAGACGGAGTGCAAACGGAATTAGTTTTCTTGTACAGTCAATACTTACACTTTCAAAGTTTGACGCAAATTCAATTATTCTGAAAAACAAAGATGAAAAAGCCTTGTCTATCCTTGAAGAGAGCGTAAAAAACACAGCAGTTCTTGCCGAAATCAAGGGTGTAGAAACAATAGTAAAGTGCGACAAAAATCTAACTATTGCCTGTGACTTTAAATGGTTGTGTGAGGCTGTTACAAACATTGTAAAAAATTGTATTGAACACACGAATGAGGGCGGATGCGTGACCGTTACTGCTGAAAAAACCTCTTTGTGCATAAAGATAACTGTGTCCGACAATGGATGCGGAATAGACAAGGCAGACCTGCCCCATATTTTTGAAAGGTTTTACAAAGGTAAGAATTCCTGTGATAACAGCATAGGAATAGGACTTGCCCTTGCCAAAACCATCATAGAAAAAAGCGGAGGAAGTATTTATGTGGATTCAGAGTTAAACAAAGGAACAAGATTTACAATAGTAAAGTACTTGAATGTCAAAACCCTTAACAAAATATGATTAAAAAGAAAAAACCGCAGTAAAATGCGGTTTTTGTGCTAAGATATTAATTATTTTTTACAGGATTGCTCTTTATGTAATCTTCAAGAATATCCCCTGCAATTTTGCAAAGCTCCGGGCAGGGACGTTTTTTGTAGTAAGCGTCTGTTCGCTTTTCGGGGACAATTCCGTCCTTTTTTTCAAGTCTCAAAAGCTCCTTGCAGATTATTGAGCCGTTTTGCTCTTTAAAGGCGTTTGCAACTTGGTTGATCCTTTGGTAAAGTTCCTTTTTTGCGTCAAAGTCCTTTGGGTCGCTGTAGCCGTAAAGACTGCTGATTACAAAAACCATTCCGCTTACGCAACCGCAGACCTCTCTCATTCTGCCCATTCCTCCGCCAAAGCCGGAAATAATTTTTGCAATCATATCCTTTTCAAGTCCCATTTCTTCATCGAAGGCAAGGGCAACGGATTGTGAACAGTTGTAACCCTGTTTGAAAAGGGCTTGTGCCTTTTCACCCTTAGTCATTTAGTGCCTCCAGCTGTTTTTTAAACTCCTTTAGCTTTTCCTCAGCCTTTTTCACCTTGGATTTTGCTTCCTCTGTGTCAATGTCCTTGTTTTTCTCGATAATTCCCTGTTGTGTTTCAATAAAATGCTCCAGCACCTTTTTGCGTAAAACATCTGTGTCCTCTGATTTTGGGGTGTTATCTTCTTCATCCTCATCCGAAAAATCTTCGGGGAATTCCACAGGCTCACCGTTCTTTTCAACCAATATGTTAGGGTTGTTGGTGAGGTGCATTTCCTTAGTCACAATATCCACAACATCCTTGTTTAGAACAAGGTTAAAGCCCATTGGGTTTACAGCCAATGCGAACAAATCATCTGTTGAGAAAATGCGGAAAATTTCAATAAACGGAAGTTCAATGCAAACTCTTTTGTCCTCGGATAAAGATGCGTAGTCCTTCATCAGTGGCGTGCTTAGGAAATAATCGTATTCCTTGCGGTCTGTGAGCAAGGGAAGAACCTTTTGCCCCTCCACACCTGTGTTTAAGAAAGGATACTTTACCTGCATTTGATTTCCGCTTTTACTCTGTACAATGGCGGGAACAAGCAAAACAGCCTCCTGCAAGGCTTTTGTAAGTGGACTGTTTTCCTTGATTATAACGCCCTTGCCCTCTTTTTTGAATTTTGCCACCTGCTGAAGAAAAGTCAGGGATTCTATGTACAGCTTTGGGTTTGTCCTTGTTTTTGCTTTGTCAGCCTTTAGGATTGTATCCCTTGGAATGATAAGGGGACGCAGTCTGCCGTCTGTAAACTCAACATTCTTAAAGCCAAGTCTTGGCATATCCTCAACCATTGCAACAAAGTCCTCACCGCTAATCTTTCTGATTTCCACATCAAGGTTTTGCTGTGCAAGGTTGTTAATCAGGTAATCAGCCTCGCTTGGGTCAACCAAAACAATAACATCATAATTAAAGGCGTAAAAGTGGTTTGTGCCCTTGGAAATTACAATCCACAGTTCATTAAGCTTCATAATTTTTTCAAGGGTGAGCATACGGAAGTGAATGTCGTACTCGGTAAAGTACTGCATATCCTCCTGGTTTTTCATCTCCTTTGCCTTTTTGATACAGGTATTTTCAAGGTAGTCAATAAAGCAAATGTTTTCTGTTACAGATGCGTTTTGCATAGCCTCACGGCCGTGGTCGTGATCCTCAAAGAATGACCTTGCAAGTTTGTCCATTCTTTCGTTATCTACCATATAATCAAGTCCTTTAGTTTATTTTTAAATATATTAATAAATTATATCATAAGGTGAAAATAATGTAAATGCAGAAACTCTTAAAATATTACTGCATTATAACAGACGATTATTCAAAATACTTGTCAACTTCTGCTGTTAAACTGCTGTCAAGCTCGTAGTATTTGTCCTCAATTACACGGATATATTTTTTGTTCTTGTCCTTGGGGTACAGCTTAACCTGACTTGAAATCAGCTCATCATCACTTGTTGCCCAGAAAATACAGCACTTTGTGGAGTCTATGTCCTCTGCATATTTCACATTATCCTCGTCGGTTTCGGTGTAATTATTTTTGTCGGCAATTTTTCCGTACAAAGTGTAGTCTGCTTTCTTTTCAACTGTAGTAAGCTTTTTGTCCTGCTTGTCAAATACAGCTCCTGTTTTGTATTTGCTAAGGTCGGAATAATAGGATTTCAGATCGTTTTCCTCGTTTTCGTCAACATATATTACTCCGGTTACATTTGTGTCCATACTTACAAGAATGTCAAAACGGTTGTAACCCTTTACGGTGTACAGCTTGTCAGCTCCTGTCAGCACCGACTCAGCCTCGTTAATCTTGTATTTCCCGCTTCCGCCGTCAAAGCAAAGGTCTGTTTTTACATAATACTTGTCGTTGTAAATTGCTCCTGTGTCACTCTTCATTGTGCCTAAAATTGTGCCGACACCCTGTGTTGTGCCTGTAAACACCATTGCAAGGGCAGAAATTATGCAAATGACAATTCCTATTCCCCCTACAATAAAGCCTGACTTGTTAAACTTCTTCTTTGGTGCAGGACTTTTGTCACGCTTTCTCAGCATAATAAAAACAAAGCACAAAATTGCACCAAGTATAGTTAGTGATATGCCAAGGAGTAATCCTCCTGTTACGGTTTTTGCAGTTGCTAAATCCATAGTAAGCTCCTTAATATTTCCATTTTATTATATTGATTATAAGATATGCATTGACAATAGTCAAACATTAAAGGGCAAAAAAATTTTGATAATCCTGTGATTATCACAAATATGTACTTGATTTTTTGAAAAAATAATGTTATATTACTAATGTTGTTGTTTTTCATAGAGAAAATGCTGGTATAGCTCAGTAGGTAGAGCGCTTCCATGGTAAGGAAGAGGTCATCGGTTCGAATCCGATTATCAGCTCCAAATAAACCCCGTTAAAAAGTCCGAAAATGGCTTTTTAACGGGGTTTGTTTTACACTCTGTTACATCTTTGTTTCTTGTTTTATGTAAAATATTATGGTATATTCTAATTTGTAAAGGAACGGTGGCGGTTGTTCCGACACCCCAAGGAAAGGGGGTGTTGATGTTTGGAATACATAATTTGTTTTACTTTATTAGTAACTATTATAGTTTTAAGCATAAAAAAATAACCGCCCTGTGTTCGCACCACAAGACGGTTAATTAAATAATAAAATAACCTTCTGCGGAACAGCCAAAACCGCTCCTTTACACTATTATATTAGCACAGCAACACCCTTATGTCAACATAAGAGAATAAAAAATCTAAACGCTCACACATTCTGCAAGGTATGTGTGGGTGTTATTTTTTTCGCTAAAATTCGGTTTGCTTTATACTCTGTTACATCTTTGTTTCTTGTTTTGTGTAAAATATTATGGTATATTCTAATTTGTAAAGGAACGGTGGTGGCTGTTTCGACACCCTAATAAAGGGGGTGTTATGTATGACGGAAACAATTTTGCTAATAATACTTTTAGTAACTCTTGTAGAAGTTATAAAATACATAAAGAAATAACCACCCTGTAGTAGCAATACAAGGTGGTTTTAAATAAAACTACTATTGCGAAACAGTCAAAACCGTTCCTTTACACTATTATATTAACATAGTAATACCCTTATGTCAACATAATTTGTTTTACTTTATTAGTAACTATTATAGTTTTAAGCATAAAGAAATAATCACCCTGTGTTCGCACCACAAGACGGTTAATTAAAAAAATAAAACCTCATTGCGGAACAGCCAAAACCATTCCTTCTAACTATTATATTATCACAGCAACACCCTTATGTCAACAAAACATAATATAAAATCTAAACGCTCACACATTCTGCAAGGTATGTGACGGGTGTTATTTTTCTGCATAATAACGATAAATCCATTTTGTCCTACATACATTATGTAACAATTTAGTAATTGATATTGGTGACGATTAATGATATAATGTAAAACATATATACAAATGGGATAATGCGAGGGTGTTATGGACGAAAATAAAAAGATAAAGGAAGAAAGCGGTGCTTTAAGCGTTAAAAAGCAGATTGTATATGTTGCTGTTTTTCTTGTGCTGATTGCTTTGACCTTTTACGCAATCGTCAGTCAAAACAAGGACTTGACTCTTTCCGGTTTTCTTGACTATACCTTTAGCCTTAATTTTGGTTGGCTTTTGGCGGCGGTTATGTGTGTTTTCCTCTTTATTTTGTTTGAGGGAATGAGTATCCGATTTATTGCCGGCAAGCTGGGCTACAAGCGTGGATATTACAACAATTTTATATATGCGGCGGCGGATATTTACTTTTCTGCTATAACACCGTCTGCAACCGGGGGACAGCCTGCGTCGGCATACTATATGGTCAAGGATAAAATTCCAATGTCCGTCACCACCATAACCCTTGTGTTTAATGTTATGCAGTACACAATGTCCATTGCAGTTATTGCCGCCGGATGCTTTATATTAAGACCGGAATACTTCTTTATGTTTGACAGCTGGTCAAAGCTCCTTATAATTTTGGGAATAGTGTTCCAAATGCTGTTTGCTGTGTTTTTTGCACTTCTCATATTTTTCCCAAATATTATCAAAAACTCCTGCGAGGGAATAATCAATTTCCTTACAAGAATACACCTGTTGAAAAAGAGAAGAAAAAAGCTGAATAAGCTTTACAAAATGATGGATGAATACAAGGAATGTGCCAAGATTATTAAGCAAACTCCTGTAATTGTGGCAGTTGTATTCCTGCTAAATCTTCTCCAGAGGATTTCTATCTTGGGTGTTACATACTGCGTCTATATGGGCGGAGGTCAGAGCGGTCATTCATTTATTGATTTAATGACAATGCAGGGCTATGTCCTTGTGGGAAGCAACAGTATTCCTATTCCCGGAGCTGTGGGAATTGCTGACTACCTGTTCCTTGACGGATTTAAAAACATTTTAAGCAATCCTGTCAACGGAGAAATCCTCAGCAGAGGAATATCATTCTATGTGTGTATCATTTTGTGCGGGGGACTCACCCTTGCTCACCACGCAAGGCTGATGTACAAAATGAAAAAAGGAAAAGAGGGTTAATATGTTAGGCTTTTACAATTATACAGTTATACTCACATACATATCCTTGTGTTCGGCGGTAACAGGTATTTTTACCGCTATTGCAGGTAGCGGACATCCCTTTATTGCCACAGCCTGTCTGATGGTTTGCGGATGCTGTGACGCCTTTGACGGAATGGTGGCAAGGAGCAAAAAGAACAGAACCGAACAGGAAAAAAGGTTTGGTATTCAGATAGACTCCCTTGTGGACTTAATCGCCTTCGGTGTTTTGCCCTGTGCAATAGGCTACGCCTGTTATATGAGTCATCATATGGATGGCTTTATCCTCAGCGACAAGTGGGCATTATTTAAGCCGGTGGCTGCTGTAAAAATTCCGCTGTTCTTCATTGTATTTTGCCTGTTTGTGTTGGCGGCTCTTATTCGCCTTGCATACTTCAATGTTATGGAGGAGGAAAGACAGAAAAAAACTGATGAAAAGATGAAGTTTTATCAGGGACTTCCTGTAACATCAGCCTGTCTTATTTTTCCCACAATTATGCTCATTCAGTATATAGTGGGCAAAT
>JBJEOZ010000272.1:0-3081 GCA_051880975.1 Ruminococcus sp. | reverse complement strand
CAAAAGACCGGAAAAGAGCTTATGAGTCAGGACGAGATTGCAGTCATGGATGGTGGCAAGTGCATTATGCAGCTTAGGGGAGTAAGACCATTCTTCTCCAATAAGTTTGATATAACAAAGCATAAGCAGTACCACTTGCTTTCTGACTATGACGAGAAGAATGCCTTTGACATCGAAAAATATGTAAAGAACCTGTACCATGCAAAGATCAGGAACAACGACACCGTTGATGAGGTGGAAGATGTCGGGGAAATCGCAGCATAAAACTGAATATGGAACAAAAACGATATGCACAGATAATGCAGGACAAGTGTGCAAGTTTACTTGCAGACACGCAGAACTGCAATTATCTGTATATGGCGTTCAGCCACAGCGAAATGGAGCGATAGCGGAATTGAGCTGGCATATCGTAACACAACTTCTGGACAAAATGTCCAAAAGTGGAAACGGAGTTTTGAATGTACTTTAGGATAGAAAAAGCACCCGATACCGCAGTCGGCAAACTTGAAGGTATCGGATGCCCGTCAGGGTAATCCTAAAGGAATGCCCTGTCCTTATTTTATCACAGGACGGGGCATTTGACACGAAAAACTCTTTCAATCACAAATCAAATTTAAGGAAAGAAAGAGGTAAATTAAAATGTCATTTTTTACAACAGCAGTAACAGGATTAAAGACCGTAGTAACAGCAATCGGAGCAGGTGTAGGTGTATGGGGTGTTATCAACCTTCTGGAAGGTTACGGTAACGACAATCCCGGAGCAAAGTCACAGGGTATCAAGCAGCTTATGTCCGGCGGGGGCATTATCATTGTGGCGCAGACGGTGATTCCACAGCTCTCCACACTGTTCTCATAAGAGATAGTCCTTCATGGGTGGAATCATTGACAAGATCACTGATTTCATAAAGGAAATGCTGCAAGGGTGGGTGCTGTCCAACCTTGAAACCATGTTTACCGATGTGAATGACAAGGTAGGCACGATTGCAGGGGAGGTCAGCAAGACACCCAGCTCATGGAACTCCGGTATTTTCAGCATGGTGCAGACGTTATCGGAAAATGTCATTGTCCCCATAGCGGGAATGATCATCAGCTTTGTGCTGGTCTATGAGCTGATCACAATGGTTATTGACAAAAACAACATGCACGACTTTGATACGAGCCTGTTCTTCCGTTTTTTATTCAAGGCTTGTATCGCTGTCAGCTTACTTTCTAAGACCTTTGATATTGTCATGGCGGTCTTTGACGTGGGAAGTCATGTAGTGACACAGGCGGCAGCTTCCATATCCGGCTCAACGAGTCTGGATGTGCAGGCTACGCTTACTTCCATGTTCAACAGCCAGATTGACAGTATGGGGATTGGGGAGCTGATAGGACTTGGCATGGAAACCATGATCATCAGCCTGTGTATGAAAATCATGTCCGTCCTTATCACCGTCATTTTATACGGACGTATGATTGAAATATACCTTTATGTATCAGTAGCACCAATTCCGGCGGCAACCGTAACCAACAGGGAATGGGGAACAGTCGGAACCAACTATCTAAAGGGACTGATCGCTTTAGCATTTCAGGGATTTTTCATTATGGTATGTGTGGCGATCTATGCTGTACTTGTGGCAAGCGTGGCAGTGGCAAGTAACCTTCACAGTGCCTTATGGTCTGTGGCGGCTTATACTGTAATCCTATGCTTCAGCTTATTCAAGACAGGTTCCTTATCAAAATCAATTTTTAACGCTCACTAATTCATGGTGGGCGTTGCCCATATATGGGTATGCACACGAAAGGAGCAGACTATGGCAATATCAGTACCAGTGCCAAAAGACCTGAGTGGCATCAAAACGAAAGTAGCATTAAACCTTACCAAAAGACAGATCATCTGTTTTAGCGGAGCTGCCATTACCGGAGTTCCTTTGTATTTTCTTACAAAGGGAGTTTTAGGAACACAGGCGGCAGCCCTTATCATGGTGGGAGTGATGCTGCCATTTTTCTTTTTGGCAATGTATGAAAGGGACGGGTTTCCGGCAGAAAAACTTCTGTACTTTATGATACGGCAGAAGATGCTTACACCGGGGATACGTCCTTATAAATCGGAAAACCTCTACGAGCAGTTGGAGGAAAGAGAAAAAATAAAGAAGGAGGTGCGCTACCTTGAAGAAAAAGCAAAAGGCGCAAGCCGGAAACCGCAGAATGCCGGAAAATAAGAAGGCGGCAAGCAGAGCCGGACTTACTTTTTCGGAAAAGAAGCGGTTAGTGGAGCTTAGACGTATCCTTGCCGGAAACGGGAAGGAACAGGCAAAGCCGGATACTGCACAGAAAACCATTACCTTCAAGAAGATGTTTCGTGATGGTATCTGTCAGGTAACACATAATTTTTACACGAAGATGGTGGAGTTTTACGACATCAACTATGACCTTCTGGAAGTAGAAGACCAGGGAGATATTTTAGAGGAGTACAGCAAGCTCATCAATTATTTTGATCCGTCCATTAAGTTTGAACTGTTCCTATTCAACAGGCAGGTCAATGAACAGGCACTTGCGGAACAGTTTGACATACCTTTGCAGGATGATGATTTTGACGATATTCGTGAGGAATACACTCAGATGTTGAAGCATCAGTCAGCAAAGGGAAATAACGGTATCATTAAGTCCAAGTATCTCATTTTTGGTGTGGAAAGCACCGGATATAAGGAAGCAAGGAACAAACTGAATAATATTGAGAAAGATGTTATCCGAAACTTAAATAACATCGGCACGAATGCCCGGTCACTTGACGGAAAGGAAAGACTTCGTATCCTGCATGAGTATTTCAATCAGGGAACGATGGAGCCTTTCCGTTTTTCATTTAAGGAACTGTCAGAGTCCGGCAAGTCAGTCAAGGACTATATTGCACCGCCGGGGTTTGACTTTAGGTATCCGAGCAGATTTAAGTCCGGCAGTATGTACGGAAGTGTTCACTATCTGGATATTATTGCACCGAGATTTAATGACGAGCTGTTAAAGAAGCTCCTTGACATTGATGATAACCTTACCATTACCATGCACATGCAGACGATGGACCCGGTAAAGGCAATCAAGATGTTAA
>JBJEOZ010000271.1:0-3087 GCA_051880975.1 Ruminococcus sp. | reverse complement strand
AGCATCTGCCTTACAAGCAGAGGGTCACAGGTTCGAGCCCTGTTGTTCCCACCACTTTTTTGGCCCGGTAGTTCAGTTGGTTAGAACGCTAGCCTGTCACGCTAGAGGTCGTCGGTTCGAGCCCGATCCGGGTCGCCAAAAATGCGGATGTAGCTCATCTGGTAGAGCGCCACCTTGCCAAGGTGGAGGTAGCGGGTTCGAGCCCCGTCATCCGCTCCACATCAAAGCACCTAATGTTAGGTGCTTTTTTTATTTTGTAACAAAGACGATTTCAGCGAATATAATGTATTATCAAAAATAAAATATGATATTCGGCGTCATAGCCAAGGGGTAAGGCACGAGTCTGCAAAACTCTGATTCCCCGGTTCAAATCCGGGTGACGCCTCCAATCTTTCCATACCGAAAATGGTACACAAGAAAAAAGCCCGAAAATCGGGCTTTTTTGCTATTCATCCAATTCATAAGTTAAAATATTTTTTGAATATGCTATTTGTTCAAATGAATAATTGTGGGTATAATCGGTTGTTGTGGATAACCACAGATAATTATTTTCCGACGGAGAAATATACACCTTATCATAGAAAAGCGGAATCATATAATATAACGAATCTTCATCCTCCACAGTTGCATTTATTATATCACAGTCGTCAGGTTTAGTTACATCATACTGAGTCAGTCTATAAATATGGGAATTATAAGTAATTGTCATATAATCTTTACTTATTACTACACTTTTATCCGGACTACAAGAGGATAGAAACAGAATATTAACTATTAAATAAGCTAAAATAATAACCTTTTTCATTGATTACACTTCCTTTTTTAATAAGCCAAGCATCATATTTATCTACCAATATATTCTTATTTTAACCATACACAAACCAAAAGTCAACTGTGTCTATTGCTTTATTTATGTATTATTTTGAAACGGCTCAACCTAAATCAAAAATATCTTTTTACTTGCATATTTTTTCCATACTGCACCCATAATATCTTCGGAGGTGTTATTATGGACGAATATAATAAGTACAAAAACAGCCATAATCACAAAAAGCGTAAATCAGCAAAAAGCACTGTCAGCTTTTACATTTCGTTGGCAATATGTATTACAGCAATAGGACTTGCTGTTTGGTCAACATTTACTTCTTATTCAGAGTATAAGGAAAAAAAGAACGAACTTACCACAGTAACCGCTACTCAGGCGAACAACCCCGTAACAGGTGTTACTGTTGAAAGGACAGAAACTTCCACAACAACTGTTACAGAAACTACAACATCAACAACTATGCCCACAACCACCACCCCTGAACCCTCAACCACCCTTTCTGCTGTGGAAACAATGCTCCAGGTGCCGGGTAGCCTGATTTATCCCATAGAGGACACAAAGGTTTCCAAGGCTTTTTCCGAGGATGCTGTGTACAGCAAAACTATGGGGGACTACCGCAGTCATTTAGGACTTGACTTTGCCTGTAAAAAGGATGACAAGGTTTTGGCTATGGCTGACGGCGTTGTAGGTGATATATATACCGATGAGCGTATGGGCAAGGTGATTATCCTTGACTGCGGTTCATTTATGATTTATTACAGTGGCGTGGACAATGTTAAGGTGGAAATTAACGACCCAATTACAAAGGGTGATGTGCTGTCCAATGTTGGTGTTATTCCCTGTGAAAACAAAGACGGAATACATCTCCATGTTGCAGTAAGAGTTAACGGTAGCTATGTTGACCCGTTGTCTGTTATCAGCAATAACGAATAACCTTGTAATTCTATGAAAGCCATATACTGAATTTGAAAAATCTTTTTTCTTCGAATAAATGTATATTTTATCATTTCTTTCATATAATAGTAACCAAGCCCTCGTACCGTTTAGGGGCAAAAAAATAAGGATGAGCTTGACCGATAAATCAAGTTCATCCTTTAAATATTTTCCTCATTCATTGGCGTTACCTATCTCTGGCTTTCTTGCCATTCAACATCTCTAAAGATATAGTCGTCAATATCTTCGTATAGTCTTACTTCGTATAAGTAATCTCTCAATGCTTTTACCTCCTTTAAGAACATATAATACATTCTATTCAGGAGTGCTAAAATTATGACGGTTACTTTTCTAATAAATTGACATAGGTCTTAATTAAATTTACTGCGTCATCAACAGTCAGTCGCTCACTATTGATACACAAATCATAGTTCTGAGCCTGACCCCATTTTTGTCCTGAATAGAAACTATAATAGTTGGCACGGTTTTTGTCTGCTTTGTTTACAACCTGCTCAGCACGCCTTTTGTCCACATTGTGATACTTAATTGCGTGTGCTTTTCTATATTCCATATCTGCGTTTATAAAGATGCTAACAACATTATCATAGTCTTTAAGAATATAGTCGGCACATCTGCCAAGGATAACACAAGGACCCTTGTCGGCAAGTTTCTTAATCATCTTGTGCTGAATAATGTATAGCTTATCGTTAACAGGCAAGTCACCCATTGCTGAAAATCCATTGCCAAAGTTGTAAAGACCCATAGAAAGGGAGTAGAGTAAGCTGTTAGTAGCCTGTTCGTCAATCTTTTCAAAGACCTCCGGACTCATTCCGCTCTCTTTGGCTGCCATAGAGATTAGTTCCTTATCGTAAAAATCTATTCCCAGCTCTTTAGCTAATGCTTGTGCAATTTCTCGTCCGCCGCTGCCGAACTGTCTTGCAACAGTAATAATATGTTTAGTGCCCATTGGAACTTACCTCCCTGTCTTTACTGTAATATAATTATAGCATAAAGTTTATAAAAAATCACTACCAATTATTAGAAAAAAATAAGTTTGTAAAAAGTCAACAATACAACGACCTTTTTATTATGCAAAAAAACTAACAAAGAGAACATTTTATGAAAACAGAGTGAAATGTTTTTTAACGCAGAGTGAAAGGCGTACTAGAAAGTCATAATTTGCAAAAACTCATTTTGCATATAAATAGAAAAGGAGAAAAGAAATGATAAAAATTTTTTAAAAAAAGTTGAAAAAAGGTATTGACATTTAGGAGAAAGGGTCGTATAATAAAACACGTTCCGCTTGAGAAAGCGACAGAAAATCGAGT
>JBJEOZ010000270.1:0-3100 GCA_051880975.1 Ruminococcus sp. | reverse complement strand
AGGCTCCATCGGATGAGGGAGCTGTCGGCTCTGCCGACTGAGGGAGCGAAAAAGTGTCCTCTATATCTCATTTTGCCTTTAGAAGATATTATCCTACAAAATACATATTCACTATTCACTATTACCTCATAACTACATCAACCAAAACCAACTTTCCATTTTCAATTTTCAATTTTCCATTTTCAATTTTCAAATAGGGTGTATTGAACAAATTATGAACAAGATTTTACTAATTATTTAACTAATCTTCCTATAAATTTTCATTGGCAAAATTTTTAGATAATATTCACAAAGAAATTAATTTTCTTTAGTAATATTGCTAATTGAAAAAAAGACCAATTATTGACTATAATATAAGTGCGTTTAAAGATGCAAAATTTTAAAGGAGGTTTTTCAGAAATGAAAACAAAAAAGATTGTTAGTCTTCTTCTTACAGTTCTGATGGCTTGCTCCGTATTTGCAGGTCTTTCTGTTTCTGCTGAAGAGGCTACACACACCTACACTGCTGTAGGCGACGCTGCTTTTCTTGGAGAGTCATGGAAACCTGCAAATGAAGCAAATGACTTGGTTCTTCAGTCTGACGGCACATACAAAATCACCTACACAGGCGTTGCTAAGAGCGACCGCTACGAATTAAAGGTAGCAGAAGACCACGCATGGGATAACTCATTCGGTGCTGCTTTAGGCGACGACAAGAACATTGTATTCTCTGTTCCAGAGGACGGTGCAACAGTTGACATCATTCTCACAGTTCAGGGAACAAAAGAAAAGGAAATCGGTGGCGTTCTTACAACAGTAAACGACGGCTATGTTGTAATTCTCGTTAACGGCGCTGCTGCTCCTCCTGAGGTTCTTCCTGATGTTACAGAGCACTATGTAGCCGGTATGCCAGAGCTTTGTAATGGCATTAACTGGACTCCAAATGCTCCAGAGAACAAGATGACAGACAACGGTGACGGTTCTTACGAAATCACATTCACAGGCATCGCTGCAAGTGAAACACCTTATGAATTTAAGGTTACAACAAACGGCGCTTGGGAACCGGCTTACGGCTACGATGGACTCATCGGACCTGGTGGTTCAAATGTTCAGCTTATGGTTACAGAGGCTGACTCAACAGTTAAGATCGTTCTTACAAAGGACCTCTATGTTCAGGTTTTTGTAAACGGTGTTAAGGTTAGCCCGGACCCAGTTCCAACAACTCCTGCTCCAACAGCTACTGTTGACCCTGACAATAACACAAGCCTTATCACATACGCTGGCGGTTTCTTCTATCCTCCACAGGATGTTGAGTGCAACAGATACTTCTTCCAGATGCCAAGAAATGTTCTTGACAAGGACGGCAATGTTCAGAACTGGTACACATTCAACAACGCAACAGCTACCTGCTACTGGTGGGATGGCGAATATGCTTGTAAGTCATGGCAGGAGTCTTATCAGATGAAGGCTTCAGGTCTTGAAGACATTTACTACATCGATGTTCCAACAAATGTTGGTACAATCATCTTCAGCAACGGTATCGACGGCGGTCCTGCACCTGAAAAAGGCGAAGAGCCAGGTCCAAACTGGGGCAAAAACTGCCAGACAGTTAACATCGGTGCTGAGTACTATGAGCCAACTGAAAATCCAAACTACCCAGAGGGTACAACATCATTCAACAACATGATTTACATCGTTGATGTAGACAATGTTACACTTAACGAGCTTTCAAAGGCTCCAACATGTGGCGGTGAGTGGAGATACCTCCATGCTGACGGTACTATCGACTACACAGCTGGCACAATCTACGAACCAAAGGGCATCAGCGTAACAACTGACAAGACAGCTGTTACACTTAAGAATGGTGCTTCTACAACTGTAAAGGCAACTGTTAAGGGCGGCGACCTCGGTTACACAACTGAGTGGGCTTCTTCTAACACAAAGGTTGCTGTTGTTGACCAGAACGGTAAGATCACTGCTAAGGGCAAGGGTACAGCTAACGTAACAGTTAAGGTACAGAACCCAGGCAGCGAAACAGACGTATTCGTAGCAACAGTTAAGGTTACAGTTACACAGCCTGTTACAAGCGTTAAGGTTTCTCCTGTAACAGTTTACACAGGCAAGACAGCTAAGATTAAGGTTACTGTATCTCCTTCAAATGCTAACAACAAGGCAGTTACTTACTCATCAAGCAACAAGGCTGTTGCAACAGTAACATCCGCAGGCGTTGTAAAGGGCGTTAAGCCAGGTACAGCTTACATCACAGTAAAGGCTAAGGATGGCAGCGGCAAGTATGCTAAGTGTAAGGTAACAGTTAAGCAGCAGAAGGCTACAAAAGTTACTCTCAGCAAGACAAAGGCTACTATTGCTAAGAAGGGCAAGACTGTAAAGATTAAGGCTACACTTTCACCTTCAAACGTTTACAACAAGGCTATCAATGTTAAGTCTGACAAGACTAAGATTGTAAAGGTTAAGAAGGCTAAGATGACATCCGGTCAGTCCGCTACACTCATCGGTGTAAAGAAGGGTACTGCTAAGGTTAAGTTTACAGCTGCTGACGGCTCTAAGAAGTCTGCAACATGTAAGGTAACAGTTAAGAAGTAATTTTAATTAGTTCTTAATATAATCTTATAACTAACAACGACACCCACCTGATTTCAGGTGGGTGTTTTGACTTTTGTTATTAACAATCAGCCTCAAAAAATTACAATAATTTTCCCAACTATGCAATAATTGCATTGTACAAGGGGAAGAAAAAATCTACAATGGTAGTATAAATGCAAATTAATTGAGGCTGAATTTGACTAACAGGATTTGCAATAGTCGTTAAACTCTTCAAAACAGATATGGGGAGGGAGGTTGCTATTGTGAATGGACATATGAGGTTGCATTATTGTTTGGCAATAAGCTTGGGTGGTAATGCCGTTTCTGAAATAGTGATAGTTTCAATTATATGGGGTATTTTGACAAAAATATGTTTGATAAATACACGGTATCCTAACAACAATGGTATTTTGAGGCAGTTAGTCGCCGTAAACAAATTTGAGTCAAAGAGTAATACCTCATAATTTCTTATACCCAATTTTCAAAATGTGTCAACAATAACAGAGTTAATGTCAAC
>JBJEOZ010000269.1:0-3110 GCA_051880975.1 Ruminococcus sp. | reverse complement strand
TGTTGAAGTGGAAAACAGCTTTGCAAGAGAAATTGTAATGAACCAAGAAAGTGGTCTGCCGGAGAGTAGTAAAGCAAATAAGAAGTTTCATGGAATGGGGCTTACTAATATTCAAAGATGTGCGAGAAAGTACAGAGGCGATATTGATATTGTCATTGATACTTCTAAGCAGGAACAGCAGATATTTAATCTTACAATAATGTTGAATGGAAAACCTGTCGGGTCATAAGCACGGCAGGTTTTTCACACCCAAAAGGGAGTAGTTCGCACCATTTCTATAAATTTGTCTATGTAATGTTCCGATGATGAATATAGAAACAAAATGCTATAAATGTATAGGAGGTAGTTGCTATGTCTATGGAAATAAATAACACCAATAGCGGTGTAACATCACAGATTATGGATTTGAAAACTTCCACACCGGGAGTAACAAGAAAAGAGGAAATCAAGACCGGATTTAAAAATACTAATGATTATTCCAAGTATTTACAGGAAAAGTACAGCTATATGAATACAGGGAAAACATCTATGCAAGGAGTTCCGGTAACAGTAAGTGTTTCGGGAGCATTTTTAAAGAAGTGTATGGATAATCCTGAAAAGGCTGCATATTTAGAAGAAAATTTAGCAGCTATCCCTGAGTGCATTAAGCGTTCTGTGGAATATACGAAAACTATGCCGGGCAATCCGGTCATGACATATTGCAATGTATCTTTTGATGAAAATGGCAATATCACTATGACGGGTGGCTGTACGAATGACCCGGACGGAAAGATTGCCAGAGAAAATGCACAGCGTAAAGCTCAGGAGAAAAAGGCGGCGGAGGAGAAAGCTGCTAAGAGACGGGCAGAGAAAAAAGAAGCTGAGGAAAAATTGGCTGAGAAGCGAGCAGAGAAAACGGCTGAAAATGCTGGCAAGTTTGAGCTGACTTTTACAGGCTCTAGTGTGGAAAGCATAACACAGATAATGACAGAGAGAATGATGTCTGGCAACACAGCGGCATCTATAACATCAGGATTAGATTTAAAAGTATAAGAGAATTGGGCAGTATTCTATGGTGTTGTAGATACTGCCTATTTTCATTTCACAACATAAAAAGGTCGGTTCACACAACGGACTATTGAAATGAAGTGAATTTGCCGATATACCAAATAAGTATGTATGGGTAATACATTAATAAAATGAAACGGATTTCAAATATACAATTCAAGGAGGAGAGATTATGGTTACAACACATGGTATAACATCAGCGGCTGGTTATTATGAGAATACGGTTCAGCAGAAAAAGGACAGTACAGTTAAGGCGAAAAATAATACAGCTTCCGAGCAGGCATTAAAGTCCAGCGAGGATAAATTGTCAAGCAAGGCTAAAAATTACCTGGATAATCTTAGAAAAACTTATGGAGATTATGATTTTATTGTTGCAGATGCCGGGGATGACAGAAGGGCGTTGCTTGATAAGAGTGATAAGGAATTCTCTGTTATTTTTTCAAACTCAGAATTAGAGAGAATGGCTTCAGATGAAAAATATGCAAGTGAAAAGATGCGTCGTGTTAATACAATAGTTAATATGACTGATAAAATCTGTGAGCAGTTCGGTTATGAAAGAGCATGGGGAAAGGGCAGCGAGAATGATACAATCATAAATAAGCTGGCTGTTTCTATTAATGATGATGGAAGTATGTCAATTTTTGCGGAATTAGAAAAGATGTCCGAAAAGCAAAAAGATTATATAGAGAAACTTCGGGAGAAACGATCTGAGGAGAAGAAAACCTCAGAGAAATCAGAAGAAAAGAAGGTAAATTCCTATAAGAAGGACGATACATCTTCTGTAAAGAAAGTAGTTGTAGAGGCTTCATCAGAGGAAGAACTGATAGAGAAAATTAAAAATGTGGATTGGAATAAGGTGTCCGGTGAAAAAGTTGGAGCCAGATTTGATTTTTCTGTATAAGGGGTTAGTTATGGAAAAATGGAGGTGAAAACATGGCAGTTCATTTGTATGGAAATGTGAATGGCACTTATCAGAAACCAAATATAGATTTGTTTGAAATGGCTAAGAAACAGAATAATCAGCCTATAAGATTTTGTGATACAGAAGCTGGTAGAAATGTTCCGGCTATAAAGGTCAATATTTCAGAGGAAGGTTTGCGTGCTTTACATGGCAGTAAGATGAATGGTAGTGTGGATATACAAAAGCAAATGGAAGAAATGCGGTATATTTCGGAACATCAGCCTGTGGAGAGTTTTACAAACAGATTATCAAGGGTAATGCAGGATAGTTTTGTGCAGTTCACTGAGGATAATTCAGATGAAAAATTAACAATACAGAAAAAGGGAGAAATCTTATTGGAGGAGTTTAGAGGAATCTGCGATGAGATTACTTCTGGGTATGAGGAAGGTAACAGAGTAAGATTTATCGAAGACTCTACAACAGAAGATGGATATAGAAAGCTATCTAAAGATGATGAGCTGTCTATTCTGTTAAGTGAATTTAGTGCTTTTGTTGAATTCCGTTTTGGTAAGGAACATCAGGAACAAAGCGTAAAAGTCACAAATGCTATTAATGATTTTCAGAAGATAAAGCAGGAATTAGGATACGGAGATATTAAGTATTACGAACCGGAATATATCCCGGATGGCTTTGTAGAAAATCTGTTAAAAGCGGCAAATCAGTATGTAGACAATCATAAGTAGTATAAAAGAATTATAACATTAGATTTAACATGAAAAGAGTATAGAGCCGATGGGGGTAATTCCTATCGGCTCATATTTATTTCACAACATAAAAAGGTCGGTTCACAACATCTTAGTATCGAAACGGGGTACAAGTTCCGATATAATAGCAGTATAAGAATTGCAAAGGAAGTGAGAATGTGCGGATAGCGATATGCGATGATGAAAAGAACATTCGGGAGTTAATAGGGAATAAGGTGGCGAAGCAGTACCCGGAGGCAGATATTATTTTCTTTCAGTCGGGGGAAGAACTGCTTTTGTCAGATAAGCACATAGATATTCTGTTTTTGGATATTCAGATGTCCGGCAAAAACGGTATGGAAACAGCGGTAGATGGCAGATGCATTTGATTGATGATGCTGCCGTAGGTGCATCTTTGG
>JBJEOZ010000268.1:0-3116 GCA_051880975.1 Ruminococcus sp. | reverse complement strand
ATCCCAACAATAGATGACATTTCAAAAAGTGCAGGATACAGTCGCCGTACAATTTATGCTTATTACGAGAGCAAGGAAGATATTTTGCACCATATTATTAGGAACGGTCTAATTCTCTTAAAAGATGAAGTGGAAAAGGCTATTGAGGATAACAGCGATTTTATTCAGCAATATAATGGAATTTGTAGGGCTATGTATAGGTATCAATGGGATTGTCCTTGTTCTGTGGAAAATGTAAATAAATTCAGCGGTAATGATGCGGATTTTGAAAGTATTTCCGATACTGTAAAGGATATTTTTGCATTGGGTACAGAGATAAACCAAATTCTTGAAAGATTTATTGAAAAGGGAAAGAATGACGGAATTGTAAGGCAGGATGTTGTTCCGTTGATGACGGTATATGTACTGTGGTCTGGTATTACATCACTAATTGATATGGTTAATACTAAAGGTAAATTCCTGTGTAAGCAGTTTTCAACTACTGAGGAAGAATTTTTGAAATACGGTTTCAGACAGATTATTAACGGTATTGTTTAAGGAGTATTTATGGAAAATAAGACAAGTATAACAGCCTTGATGTCAGCTTTTGCAAGGGCATATCATACAGAAAATCAAAAAGAACCTATCTTTGCCGACAACAGGGCAAGGGAACTTATGACAAATGAAGAATATGACGCAATAGGCAATTACATATTAAGCGGTATTGATTTTTTCGCTCCTGAAATGAAAGGGAATTTTAAGGGCGACAAGGAAACCTTAGACTATTTGGTCAATACCCAAATAGCCACAACCCCCATTGCCCGTGGTAGGTTTTGCGAGGACACTTTGAAAACTGCGATGATAACAGGCACACAACAATATGTTATCCTTGGAGCAGGTATGGACACATTCCCCTTTAGAGAGCCGAAATTTATGGAAAAATACAGCGTTTTTGAGGTTGACCATCCCCTTACACAGGAAGAAAAATTAAGGCGAATAAAAAATTCAGGTTGGAAAATTCCCGAAAATCTCCACTATGTACCGGTGGATTTTTCAAAGGATAATTTGGAGGAAAAGCTATTAAAATCAGGCTTTGACAGAACAAAAAAGACATTTTTCTCTTGGCTTGGGGTGAGCTACTATTTGTCCTTGGAGGAGATAAATTCTGCCCTTGAAAGTATTGCCGGCTTGTCGGCTGAGGGCAGCTCATTAGTTTTTGACTATGCAGATGAAAACCTGTTTTCCTCCAAAATAAAAAGGGTGCAAAATATGATTGCAATGGCTTGTGCAGGGGGCGAGCCTATGAAATCCTGCTTTAGCATTACAGATATTTCACGCATTTTGGAAAAACACAGATTTCTCATATATGAACATATGAATACACAGGAAATTCAGGAAAAATATTTTAGGGGAAAGGGAAATTATCTTTCAGCCTTCGAACATATTAATTTTATTAATGCAGTTATAAAGTAAAGTAAAAAGCCGATGGGTTTGTGACGATAGAATCACAACTCATCGGCTTTTGTAACGGATAAAAGATTGATATGTATATTTACTCACTATGCTGTTTTTGTTGTCTAAGTCTAAGGTATTTATTTTTTGTAGCCATTCCGCCCCTTATGTGGCGTTCGCACTTGTTGATTTCCAACACCTTTTTTACCTCCCCGTAAAGAGAAGGATTTATCTTTTTCAGCCGTGAGCTGACATCCTTGTGTACGGTGCTTTTGCTTATTCCGTATTTTTTTGCGGTTTCACGCACAGTATCCCCGCTTTCTGCAATATGTGTTCCCAATGTAACAGCTCGTTCTTCCACAATTCCTTTCACACATTAACCCTCCCTTTAAGGATAGTTAATGATATGCAGGGGATTTTGTGGATAGTACTTTAAACGTGCTGAAAATTTTGCCGGAAAAATTACTTGCCCTTTAGTGTGATTACTGTAACATCAAGGGGATTAAAAAGTCTTGGGATTTTTCTTGAAGTGTTAAGTCCTGCGGAAATAAGTATATTTGCGTTTCCGTTGGAGTAATAACCCTTTGAATATTTTGGCATAAAGCCCTGTTCAGGTGCGTAAACACCGCCTACAAAGGGAATTCTGAAAATTCCTCCGTGGGTGTGACCGCATACCATTAGGTCAATATTATATTTGTCTAATCCCCACACATAGGTTTCGGGATAGTGGCACATCAGTATGGAAAAGTGATTTTCATCCTCTTGTTTTAAATATTTTTGAAAAAGCCTGTTTTCCTCATTGTCGTAGTTTGGTGCATCATAATCAAAGAATGGGTACCTTTTCAGTCCGGCAACGGTGATTTTGTCACCGTCCTTTGTTGTAAAGTCGGTCATTTCATTTATAAGCATAGTGGCACCGGTGGAGTTTATTGCTTTCTTAAGGTTTTCAAGATACTTTCCCTCTTGACTTTCACGAAAGCTCAACTCGTGATTGCCCGGGGTGTAATAGACAGGAAAATCCTTTGCAAGTGTATTGCACAGGTTAACAACGGCGGAGTAGTCACCGTTTTCATTGTCCACCATATCTCCAATTATCATAACAAATTCCGGGTTTGCATCCTTTACTTTTTCTGCCAGTCGGCTGTTATTTTCACCGAAAGACCTGCCCTCGGAGTCGGATATTGCCACAAAGGTTGTCTGCCCCTTGATTTTTGTAGTTTCAACTGTGTATTCGTTATAGGTCAAAATGCAGTTGCTGACTATTATATTCACTGCAAAAAAGATAATTACAGCAGATAATAAGCAAAGTAAAACTGCCTTTACCTTGTGTTTTTTAAAATACATTTTATCACCCAAACACATAATAACACTATTTAAAATATTATGCAAAATAATATGCAAAATCTAAATAAAATTATGTGGTATTGGGGAAAGATTTGTGATATAATATTCTTCAACGATTACAATAGGTAATACTATATTAAGGCAAAGTGTTGCGTCAAAAGGGGGAAAAGCTGTGAATGAGCCTTTGGAGATAGAGAGAAAGTGGCTTATAGAATATCCAAACACTATTGAACTTTCCAAAATGGAGGACTACGACTACACAGAAATTTGGCAGACCTATACCGACTATATGGAGCATGATGCCTTTGGAAGAATCCGCAAAAGAGGAAAAAATGGTGAAT
>JBJEOZ010000267.1:0-3137 GCA_051880975.1 Ruminococcus sp. | reverse complement strand
TGAAATGAAAAGATTTATTGTATTTTTATCAAGTGTTTTTGCAGCTGTTACAATGACAGCAAGCTTATGCTTCGCCGCATCTGTCAGCATTGAAAGCGCAGCACAGACTTCAACAGGCGAGATTGCTGTAAAGTGCAGTATAACAGAGCCTAATGCTGAACAGGTAATTACCGTTATAGCCTGCGAATCCGGTGACGAAACCTATTTAAACGATATAATATATGTAAACCAGTTTACGGCAGATATTGCGCAGGACAATACATTTTCATTTAATTTTCTGCCTGCGGATTGGACAGATACAAACAAGGTTTATCTCGTCAGAGTAGGTGGCTATGGAATTGACACTCCCGACAGTATGCTGATTGCATTTTATGATGGCAAAACATACATAGCAGGCGATATTGATGCCAGCGGCACAGTTGATAATATTGATGCTGCGCTCCTGCTTAGATATCTCAGTGGCATATCAGATTTAACAAGTCCACAGATTGCCGCAGGCGATGTCAATAAGGATGTTAGTGTTGATATGATAGATGTAATCGAAATAATCAACATCACCAAAACTGCTGAATAAAATTTACAAAAGTAAATGTTTTATGAATAATGTTTAAGTCGCATAACTTTATTGTTGTGCGGCTTTTTTTGTTGAAAAAAATACTTATGCAAAACAATGAAACACGCTTCACAGTGTTGACTTATTTACTAATTTATGATAGACTTTTGGTATAAATACCAAGAGAATTGGGGTGGAATATTGTGGCAGAAAAAAAGCGAAAATTATCCTTGAAAGAAAGCAAAGAGCGTACAACGCAAAACATACTTCGTGCAAGTGTGAAAATGTTTTTGGAACAAGGCTTTAATAGTACAAAGGTTACAGAGATAATAAAAGAAGCAGGATGTAGTATATCGTCCTTTCAAAACATTTTCGGAACAAAAGACGGTCTTTTGTTCACACTTGCGGAGATTATGTTTTCAAATCAGTTTGAAATGGCACGAAGCATCGGAGGGCATAACATAAACCCTGTTATAGTCTATGCGGTAGAAACCTCGATACAGCTTACGCTGACTGAACTGAACGAAAATTTGCGTGAGGCGTATGTTGCAGCATATTCAAATCAAGCGGCGGCAGAATATATATATAAAAGCACTACAGAGGAGCTTAAAAAAATCTTTTCACCCTACAATCCTGATTGTGATGATGGTGATTTTTATGAGTTTGAAATTGGCTCTGCCGGTATTATGCGTGGCTTTATGTCGAGAAAATGCGACCAATATTTCACATTGGAAAAGAAAATCAAAAAGTTTCTAATAATGACACTTCGGTCATATAATGTACCTAAAAAAGAAATTGATGAGGCTATTGCCTTTGTTCTTTCTCTTGACATAAGGGAAATATCAAAGCAAATTATGCACAAGCTCTTTGAAATGCTTGCAATGCAATTTCATTTTGAACTTAATGAAATCGAAGTTAATAATTAAAAAAATTAAGGAGGTAAATTATTATGAAAATGAGAAAGATTTTAGCATTTATTATTGCACTTGCTATGTGTATTTCAGTTTTTCCAGTTCAAATATTTGCGGTGGATTATGACGGTGTAGAGTTTACTGCTCTTTACGGAACAGGAGAGGACGGTGAAAATCAAAATTATGCAAAGGCATTTGATGCCAAGCAATCTACAAAATGGTGCGACAAGATAGGTACAATTTCAGGCAAAACCTATACTCCGTATGTAATTTTTAAAGCGTCTAAAAGGGTTATTATTACGGATTACACCTTTATCACAGCAAACGACAATGCATCATACAATGGCAGAAATCCTAAGGATTGGACCTTGTATGGCTGTAACGATTATAATGAAGCAAACAAATCGGGCGGTACTTGGACAGCAATAGATACTGTGACAGATGATGCTGTAATGCAGGATAAGAATTATACTCCGTATACATTTACGATTGAAAATAATAACAGAATGTATCAATATTATAAGATTGAGATTACGGCAAATCATGGGGCGTTATATAATTTAATTCAGCTTTCAGAGATTCAGCTTGGCTGGAATGTGGCTTATTATGTTACCTTTGATAAAAACGGCGGCGACGCTGAAGCAAGTCCACAAATAATTAAATTGGGAGAGGGTCTGCCAACAACAAATCCCACAAGAACGGGTTATAAATTCCTCGGTTGGTACACAAAGAACGGTACAGACGGCGACTGGGGCGAGGAGTTTACTGCGGACTCAACAGTAAGCGAGGATATAACGGTCTATGCAAAATGGGAAAAGCTCTATTGGGTTACCTTTGATTTAAACGGAGGTACGGCTGAGTCGATAGATAAGATTTATCATGGCGAGCCTTTGCCTACGGAAATTCCTACAAAGGCAGATGTTAAATTTGGCGGCTGGTTTACAAAAAATGGTACGGAAACTGGTGACTGGGGTGAGCAATATTCCCTTGATACCGTTGTTACTGAGGATATAACGGTTTATGCAAAGTGGAACAGCGTCAATATCACATTTGACAAGAACGGAGGAGATGTTGACTCCAATCCTAGCATAATCTCAAGTGGAGAGCCATTACCAACGGTTAATCCTACCTATAATGGCTACAAGTTCCTTGGCTGGTTCACCAAAGACGGAGCAGACGGAGATTGGGGAGAGCAGTTTACTCAGGAAATGAGTGATGCGGCAATTGCGGATATTACGGTTTACGCAAAATGGGAGCTTGTGACAATTACCTTTGATAATAACAACTGGGAGACTGAGGGGAATAATACTCAGCTCCCATACGGGCAGCTGCCGGAGTCAAATCCAACAATGGTAGGCTTTACTTTTAACGGCTGGTATACAAAAAACGGTATGTCAACAGGTGATTGGGGCGAAAAATATCCAGATGAAGCAGCAATCAATGCAGATACAACGGTTTATGCAAAATGGACAGCAACAGATAAGGATTGCCTTGATGCTGTAACTATTACGGCTATTACAGGAACTGCGGGCAACAGCGGTGAAAGCTATGATAAGCTCTTTGACGGCAAAAAAATTGCTGGTTATTTTTCAAAGTGGTGTGTATCGAGCTTTACAAAGGCAGAGGTTATTTTTAAAACCTCAGCTTATACTATACCTTTAGGCTATACCCTT
>JBJEOZ010000266.1:0-3142 GCA_051880975.1 Ruminococcus sp. | reverse complement strand
AAGACGGCCGTCTTTATCATATACAAGCTTTGCCATAAGCAAAACCTCCCAACAATTAATCCTTTATCTAAACAAATTACTTTTATCTTCCTATGGCCGCAAGTAAAGAACGAATACGAATCTTTACCGCACCCAAGTTGGTGATTTCATCTATCTTTATCTGTGTATAAATTTTTCCGTTCTTTTCAAGAATGTCCCTTACTTCATCAGTGGTGATAGCGTCAACGCCACAGCCAAAGGAAACAAGCTGAACAAGGTTCATATCTTCCCTTGTGCTGACATATTCGGCGGCGGCATACAGACGGCTGTGATATGTCCACTGGTTAAGCACTCCAACCTTGAACTTTTCTACTTTATTAGAAACACAGTCCTCGGAGATTATTGCAACACCAAAGGAGCCAATCATCTTGCTGATTCCGTGGTTGATTTCAGGGTCAATGTGATATGGTCGGCCTGAAAGCACAATGATTTCCTTGCCCTCTTTTTCTGCCTGGGCAATGATTTCGTCACCACGAGCTCTCACCCTTTCAAAGTAACGGTCATATTCCTCGTATGCAAGCTTTGTTGCGTTTTTAACCTCTTTTGCTGTTAAATCAGGGAAATACTTTGACAAAGCCTCATATGCCTTTTTGGCAAAGTCCTTTTTGCGGTGAATACCAAAGTAGTCCTTAATGAAGGTGATGTTGTGAACCTCCTTCATATTGTTGTAAATTACCTCGGGATAATAGGCAACAACAGGACAGTTGTAGTGGTTATCTCCCAGATTTTCATCAATATTGTATGACAAGCAAGGGTAGAAGACGGTATCTACACCCTCATCAATAAGTGCCTTAACATGACCGTGCATAAGCTTTGCAGGGAAACAAACTGTGTCGCTTGGGATAGTCTGCTGACCCTTTTGATACAGCTTTCGTGTTGAGAAAGGACTCCTTACAACCTCAAAGCCAAGCTCTGTGAAGAACCTGTGCCAGAACGGCAACAGCTCGTACATATTAAGTCCCATAGGAATACCGATTTTTCCTCGACTGCCCTCAATAGGCTTGTATTCCTCCAAAAGCTTTAGCTTGTATTCGTATATGTTCATACTTTCGTCAGGTGCTTTTTTGGTGATTGGTCTTTCGCACCTGTTGCCTGCGATAAACTTTCTTCCGTCTGCAAAGGTGTTTACAGTAAGTCGGCAGTTATTGTTACAAAGTCCGCAGTTTACAACGCTGATTTTGTGTACAAAGCTTTCAAGCTTTTCGCTACCTAAAAGTGTGCTGAGGTCGTTACTATCCTTTGATTTACTTTGTGCATACAAAGCCGCACCGTAAGCTCCCATAAGTCCTGAAATTGTGGGACGAACCACATTTACACCCATTTCCTGCTCAAAGGCTCTTAATACTGCATCATTCAGGAATGTTCCGCCCTGTACAACAATTTTCTTGCCAAGCTCGTCAGGACCTGATGCTCTGATTACCTTGTAAAGTGCGTTCTTAACAACAGAAAGTGAAAGTCCGCTG
This sequence comes from Ruminococcus sp., assembly GCA_051880975.1. Lineage (GTDB taxonomy): Bacteria > Bacillota > Clostridia > Oscillospirales > Acutalibacteraceae > Ruminococcoides. The sequence goes on along the minus strand of JBJEOZ010000266.1, from coordinate 1,640 downwards.
GAAATATCCTCTATTGTTGCTCCGTCCTTTTGAGCCTGTTTTACAGAGGAATTCATAAACACCGTACACCTTGAGCCAAGGTCAACAGGATGCTTGCCGAATATGCCAAGGGATGCAAAGTCCTGAATTGAGTATCCAAGGGCATTGGCAAAGGTCTGCAAAAATGAACCGCAGCCTGATGAACAAGCCTCGTTAAGGAAGATATTGTCAATAGCACCGTTGTGCACCTTAAAGCACTTGATGTCCTGACCGCCGATGTCGATAACAAATTCTACATCAGGCATAAAGCTCTTTGCGGCGGTGAAGTGGGCAACAGTTTCAACAATACCGTAGTCAACGCAAAAGGCATTTTTAATAATGTCCTCGCCGTAGCCTGTCACCGCTGACGCCTTTATTTTAATGTCCGGCTTTATTGTGTAAAGCTCCTGTAAAAATTCCTTGATAATTGGAACAGGGTTACCGCTGTTTGAAAGGTATTTTGAGTGGAGAAGTTCTCCCTTTTCTCCCATAACAACAGCCTTAACTGTGGTACTTCCTGCATCCATACCGATGTAGCAAAGTCCGTCATAGTCCTTTAGGGGAACTTCCTTAACGGTAGCCCTTGCGTGACGGTTTTTAAATTCCTCATACTCCTTTTCATTCTTAAAAAGAGGAGGATTAAAGGCAAAGTTGCCTGTACCTCTGTAATTGCTCACCTTGTCAATAATGCTGTCAAAGTCAATAGTGCTGTCAGCGCAAAGAGCTGCACCGCAGGCAACATAGTAAAGGGAATTTTCGGGACAGGTACCCTTTGTGTTAAGCTCCTCGTCAAAAGCCTTCCTCAGCTCCTCCATAAATGTGAGAGGGCCACCAAGGTACACAACGTTGCCCTCAATTTCTCTGCCCTGTGCCAGTCCTGCAACAGTTTGGTTTACAACTGCTCTAAAGATACTCTGGGCAATATCAGCCTTTCTTGCACCTTGGTTAAGTAGCGGCTGAATGTCTGTCTTTGCAAAAACACCGCACCTTGATGCGATTGTATATGTCTTTTCGTAGCCCTTTGCAAGGTCGTTCATCTCCTCCAAAGGAACATTAAGGAGAGTTGCCATCTGGTCAATAAAGGCGCCTGTACCGCCTGCACAGGTTCCGTTCATTCTTACCTCCATACCGCCGGAGAGGAAGAGAATTTTTGCGTCCTCGCCACCCAGCTCAATGACAACATCAGTACCGGGGATAAATGTATTTGTGGCTACACGGGTTGCGTACACCTCCTGAACAAAGGAAATACCGCAATCCTCTGCAACACCCATTCCGGCAGAGCCTGAAAGGGCAACAAGGGAATTTTCCACATTTGGAATTTCTTTTCTTACCTTATTCAGGATTTCTCCGATTTTTGTAGTGATTTGGCTGTAATGTCTTTCGTATGTACTGTATAACAGCTTATTATTTTCATCCAAAACAACACATTTAATTGTTGTTGAACCTATATCCAAACCTAATCTCATCTTAAGACTCCTTAATCTTCATACTATCCCATTTTAATATTCTACTTCTCATAACATTGTATGCTATTTTTTTGCATAAATAATTCTTTTTAAGAACAATAACAGATATGTAATTAACATTATACATTCTATCAAGAAGTGTGATTTTTATCAATA
>JBJEOZ010000265.1:0-3148 GCA_051880975.1 Ruminococcus sp. | reverse complement strand
GCACAGTTCGACAAATTTTGATAGACTATATATTGTACTATATCTATTGAAAGGAGGCGAGCTGATGAGTTATCAAAAACTATTAGAGCAGGTCGCAAGGGAGCATAACACTACTCCCCAAGAGGTTGACAGTGAAATGCGAACTGCTTTGCAAATGGCAGGCTATGATATCGAGCCGGCTATGTTCATTGCACTTGCTACCACCAAAGCAAAAAAGACTATATATCGTAATTAGTATAATTTGTAGTCTATATTATTCCTACAAAATTAGTATCATAATTTTGTTAGGAGTGATACTGATGACTATTGTTGAAGCTACAAAATTGCGTATAGAGGAATTGTGCAACGAGAGAGGACTGAACTTCTGTCGCCTTGCGACTATTTCCGGTGTTCCGTACACAACCGTTAAGTCAATTGTTTATAATCAAAGCAAAAATCCAAGCATAACCACGATTAAGAAAATCTGTGACGGTTTGGATATAACAATAACCGATTTCTTTGACACCGAAACCTTTAGAAATCTTGAACAGGAAATCAGATGATTTAAGCCGACTTTGAGTCGGCTTTTTTCTATCTTATAATATAATTTTCTGCACCTGAAAGATAGGCGGAATAGTCTATTCTTATTAGCTTATCATTATCAAAATAGTTAGGATTATGAAAAGCGATATGCCCGATATAGCCAACAAAATTCAATGTTAAATCCTTGTTCAGTGCATAAATATCATCGTAAGCCCGTCTTCTTGTCGGCTTCACTCCGTCACCAAACCTAAAGCCTTCTTCCTGGGCATTCTTTAAGAATAGCCTTCTGATGTTCTTGCTTGGCACATAAACATACACTCTGCCGTCAAGGTTTAATAAATTTGCGATTGTTCTCATAAAAACACTCCTAAAAAATATACTTCCAAAAGAATGCAAAAGAAAACTCCCATCGTTATGATGGGAGCAAAGAAAGGAGTGTTAAAAACACAAACACAACGCCCATCATACAAGCATTAGCACCTTACAAAACGCAGGTTGCTGTGTGGTCAACGGGCTTGTCCCTCGCACACTCTTTATGGTGTTTTCATTATATCATTAAGTTTTTACATCGTCAACAGGGTGACAGACAAAGAGATGTTTTTTGGACATTGTTATTATAATGGTTATATTATTCGCTTGTTATATAATGACTCAACATCCATTCTACCCACTTGTTTTGCTTTAAAAATCTGCCGGCTATTTTATGGCCATATTTATCGGTACGAGTGTATTTTATATCTGAATTATATTTTTTCAGTTCATTATAAAAATTGTCATCGCTGTCAATAGTAACAACATTATCGTTACTTGAATGTACCATCCAAATCGGCACTTTTGCTACTCTTTTAAAATCAATTTCATCAAATTTTTTGTAGCCATAGTAGCAACCCATCAGTTCAACAGTCGCGGCTATCATATCGGAATGATTTACAATCATATTCCATACACATCCGCCACCAAATGAACAACCGTAAATGTAAATTCTGTTTTTATCAATGTCAAATTCATCAATTAGTTTATTTATCAATTCCGTGCAGGCTTCAATATAGTTTTCTCTTGCTTCCTCTTCGCAGGTGGTATTATACCTAACATATTGAGGAACAAGAATATTGCAGTCGGCTTTCAACAATTTACTCGTTTGACCGATAGTCAGGTGTTCAAAAAAGGGAAACGAATTGTTATGCCCAATCGTTCCGCCACCACCGAAATATATAACTAACGGTTTATTGCTGTTTTTGGATTTTCTGAAACGAAAAGGAACAACACGATTATAATGTTTGCAGGGAAAGACATATTTATTATAACCGATAATTCCAAATCCTGTTTTATGTATCTTATCTGCTTGGTAAGTGTTAAAAATGTTTTGGCTGTAATCAATGTCGCTTTTGAGCTTTTTTGCAAACGAAACTTGATTTTTCATTATTTTTTTCTTGCTGAACTTTGCTTTTTGAAGCCTTTTACAGCTGTTAAAAGAAATGCAGTATAAATATCCGTCCGCACCTAAAACAGTTATCTCTTCTGTGTGTATTTCATTATTTAACGCTTTAAGAAAATCTTTATAATTATTATCATTAAAGGAAATCTCTGCAACAGGGAATTTTTTAACCGTGTAGTATTGTGTTATATAATCCTTAATGCAATCAAAGCTGCATAAAGAATTTTCAACTGTATAAAAATAATATTCCATATAATGTATCCTTTGAATTATTGTATCGGTTTTACAACGATAATATTTCTGCTCTTTTCTTCTTTGTAAGCTTGTTGAGGATTTCGTCATAGGATTTATCCAATAATTCCTTAACAACATCATCCGGAACATTGCTGTCGACTTTTATGGAATTCCAATAGGTTTTGTTCATATAGTAACCGGGAATAATGTCCTCATAGCTGTTTCTGAAAAATTCGCCGTCAATGGGATTTAGCTTTAATGTGATATATACAGGCTTGTCGTTATCATCAAGGCAAACTGCAACAAACATTTTGTCATCAACCTTGTATCTTATCCAATTCCAGTCTGCCTGAAAGTCCTTTGTAACACCTTTTTTACTAAGTAAAAAATCATCTATAAAGTCATATTTCATACTATTAACACCTTAAATTTTCAATTCTTTTGGTTTTTTGCATATTCTAAAAAATTCTTGCAATGCTCTTGTTCAATAATAGCACATTTGGGCGTTATTATCAATCATTCAATGCTTACGCTTTGCTATATAAAATTCGGCAGTTCATCAAGTGTGATTACATAATCACTGTTATAAATCTCTTTCAAATGCTCTTTACTGTTGGTATCTATTAACCATTCGGTATGCCATGCCATAAAGGAGCACCATGGAACCTCCTTCAAATCTTCAACTGTGGGAATTAAACCGCACTCGTGAAGAATCAAAGGCTTGCCTTGCTTTGTAATTTTGTTTACGATTTTGAATAGCCTGTATTCAGCCTTGTTTTCATCCACCTCATAGCTGTCGGCACCGACAATATCGCAGTATTCATCACCCGGATACCAATTTTTCGGCTTGCCCTTGTAATCCGTACCGTTGTGAGAATATCCCAAAACCCAGATAAGATTATTCAACTCCAACTCATTTGTAAAGTGGTTATACATCAAAATCCAAAGCTTTCTGAA
>JBJEOZ010000264.1:0-3148 GCA_051880975.1 Ruminococcus sp. | reverse complement strand
GATCTTTTCCAATGATTTATACGATCAATACAGAAAAAAAGACCTTTCACAGGTTACAAAAATTCTTTACAAAACAGAACCTAAAATATTTTATAAATTAAAAGAAGTTCAAGAAAGGTCATTATTAGCATTTCTTAATTTACTTTTATCTACAGATGAACGTGAAAGCATCCTAAATATCGTAGAAGAAATTGTCAAGTTATCTCCGGAACAAAGGAAACAATTTGCAGATATTCTTCACAAAACTAAATTAGAAAATATTATTGAAACAATTAACTTCATTGAAAATCGTTATAAAGTAATTGAGGTTTTAAAAACACTCATATATGATTTGACAACTTTCACAAATGAAAGGGATCATATACAGAAAATTGTTGAACAAAACTATTGGTTATTTGGCGAAAAATATAATCTTGCGAGTGCAGATAAAAATATGACTCGAGCTCTTGAAGGATATTTAAATATACTTTATGGTTCGAATAAGCCGGAAACACCATTGGACCCTGAACAAGAACTAAACAGAAGAATGGATATTTTCTTATGCGGTTCCCGCAAGACAGAAAATTCATATGAAACTGCAATCGAGGAAAATATTGTTGTTGAGTTAAAAGCTCCTAAAGTTCCATTGACAAAAACTGTATTGAGACAGATTGAGGACTATATGGATTATGTGCGTCGTAATTCTCCATTCAATGGCGTATATAGAAGATGGAAATTTATTGCTGTATGTAAGGAAGTCGATGATGATGTTAAAGCAAAATATGACACATTCAAAGACAGAGGCAAACTCGGCTTAGTCAATATTACAGAAAATTATGAGATTTATGCTCTTACTTGGGATGATATATTTAAAAGTTTTGAGATTAGCCATAGTTTTTGTTTGGATAAATTAAGACTAGACAGAGATGAAATGATATCAGAAATTCAATTAAACACAAAAGAAAAAAACAGAGAAACCGTTGATAAGTTTACAAATGCCGTAATTAGTAACAGCGAGGACAATTAAGTCCTCGCTGCAGACTGTCGAAAAAGTCCGGTGAAAGCCGGGCTTTTTGTTGTGTGTGCAGGTAAAAAATGGTATAATAAAGGCAAGGAAAAAACAAGGCGGTAAAAGAAATGCTGTACAAAAAAGGTGAAATAAAACGAGGAGTATCTGAAATAGTAGATACTGAAATGTTAGTACCCAAAGACCATTTACTGCGTAAAGTAGACTCGGCAGTTGACTTTGAAAAAATATATGAATTTGTAGAAGATTTGTATTGCAAGGACAACGGCAGACCGAGCATAGACCCTGTTGTATTGATAAAAATGGTAATCATACAGCATTTGTTTGGAATAACATCATTACGCAAAACAGCAGCAGAGGTACAGGTAAATGTAGCATATCGATGGTTTTTAGGATATAGCCTGCTTGATGAAACACCGCATTTCAGCACAATCAGTCATAATTTCAAGCATCGCTTTAATGATGAAACAATAGGTCAAATATTCAATTGGATACTTGATGAAATAGCAAATGCGGGATATTTGTCACCAAGTGCAGTATTCATAGACGGAACTCATATTAAAGCAAATGCCAATAACAAGAAGAAAATCAAAAAGCAAATACCTGTTGCATCAAAAATATACGCTGAAGAATTGTTTGAAGAAATCAATGCCGACAGAGAGGAACACGGCAAGAAGCCTTTGAAAGAAAAGGAAGAAATTGAAACTAAGGAAGTCACCGAAAGCATAACAGACCCCGAAAGCGGTTTGTTTGTAAAAGGAGAACACAAAAGACAATTCGCTTATGAAGCTCATACAGCCTGTGATAAAAACGGCTTTGTATTAGATGTAGAAGTAACACCGGGAAATATACATGACAGCGTAGCATTTGATGAAGTATATGACAATGTAACAGAAAAATATCCCGAAATAGAAACAGTAGTAGCAGACAGTGCATACAAAACACCGCACATAGCAAAGAAAATATTTGATGACGGAAGAGTACTTTCAACAGCATACAAAAGACCAATGTCAAAGGAAGGCTTTTTCAAGCCATACGATTATGTGTATGACAAATATTTTGATTGCTACATATGTCCAAACAATGCACCGCTTAAATACAGTACAACCAACAGAGACGGTTACAGAGAATACAAAAGCGACCCCAACATTTGCAAAGATTGTAAATTCAGAAACAAATGCACAAATTCAATGAATATGACAAAGGTGGTAACAAGGCACCTTTGGGCAGACTATATTGATAAATGTGAAGATATCAGGCACACTCCTGAATATCAAGAGTTATACAAAATGCGAAAAGAGAAAATTGAAAGAGTATTTGCAGACGCAAAGGAAAAACACGCAATGCGATATACTCCATATCGAGGCTTAACCCAGGTTACAAATTGGGTCAGGCTTAAATTTGCTTGCCTAAATCTAAAAAAATTGGCATTATGGAAATCAAAAGATAACCATAATACCAACAAATATCCAATGTTTTCATATTTTTTTATTGCCATTCGGAAAAATTACATATCATTCAAACAAAACCCCATTCAAGTCTTCGCATGAATGGGGTTTTTCTACAGTCTGAGCCGTCCTTAAGGACGGCTTTTATTTTATATTATATCCACAAGGGTTTTAGATGATAAATAGTCTGCTATCAATCCGTTAAGCTCGCACCACATTTTGTTTATTTTACAGCTTGGGGCATTGTCGCAAAAGCCTTCCTCAACACAGCTTACAGGGATAACACTGCCCTCGGCAACGGTAAGTATTTCAAGAAGAGTATATTCCTCAGGTGAACGGTTTAATATGTAACCTCCGTTTTTTCCTCTTACGCTGGTGAGCATACCGGCTTTATTCAATGAGGACACAATGATTTCAAGGTATTTCGTACCCATACCCTTTTTGTCCGCCACATCCTTTATGGGCACGGCACCGTCATCATGGTGTTCGGCAAGATACGCCATAATCATCAGGGCGTATCTGCCCTTGGTGGAAATCATCACTGCTCCTCACCTCCGAAATACTTTTTTGCAATTCTAACGCTTTCCATTGCGTCCTTGGCATAAAAATCCGCATTAATCATTTCTGCATAGGACTTGGTGAGCACGGCTCCGCCTACAAGGACCTTTGCATTTGTATTTTCGTGAATAAGCTT
>JBJEOZ010000263.1:0-3152 GCA_051880975.1 Ruminococcus sp. | reverse complement strand
CCTGTATTTTTGTCAACCTTTGACGCCATAAGGTACTTAATTCCCAACTCCTTGCAAATCGGCTTTAGCAAAAATTCAGGAGATGCAGAAATTATCACATCATCAGCTTTTTGCTGTTTGTAGTACCAATCCTTAATGTTCTTTTTGTGAGATTTCCAAAAGTCCTCAAGGTCTTTTTCAACATCAATATAGTGCAAAAATCTGTACATTTTCTCCTTAAATTCAGTTTTTTCACCTTTTTTACAAATATAAAACATTGTAAAAGCCTTTATGAGAGAGGGAAATGTTTTCACTATCCCCTTATGCCTTTTAAGGCAAAACAGGTAAAAATCCCTTGTGGAGTCACCGTCATATATGGTTTTGTCAAAATCGTAGCAGTTCATAAATACCTCGAAATCAAATAATCGTATCCCTATCATTATATATGTAAATCATATGTAAATCAACATAAATCCTACATTCTCTGCAACAAACCAAAAATATTTTGTCCTATTTTGTTTTATCAGTAATCATTGGAAAATATAACTATTGTAAGATGTCAAATCTTGTGGTATAATATAATGGATTAATTATATGTGTGAGGTGAGCAATTTGTTTGGTTATGTCACAATTTTTAAGGACGAATTGCTCGTCAGAGAGTTTAACGAGTACAAGGCTGTGTATTGCGGTCTTTGCAAATCACTTGGCAAGGAATACGGAGTGCTTTCAAGGGCAATACTTTCCTACGACTGTACATTTTATGCACTTTTCCTCTTGGCACTAAAGGGCGATTGCCCAGGTTATGAGAAAAAAATGTGCAGGTGCAATCCACTAAAAAAATGTACCTATATTAAAGAGGGAAAAGAGACCTTGTCAAAGGCAAGTGCATTGTCAGTTTCCAGTGTGTACTTCAAGATTGTTGACAACATCAGCGATTCAAAGGGCATTAAAAAACTCCTGTTTCGCCTTGTAAAACCCATTGTTAAAAGGTGGAGCAAAAAGGCAAAAGAAAAATATCCCTATATCTACAAGGCTGTTGAGGATATGTCACTTGCACAGTCAAATGCAGAAAGTAACCCTGATTGCCACTTGGATATGTGGGCAGAGCCAACAGCAAATATGCTGAAAACTATTTTGTCGGCAGAGGGCAGAAATGACAGCGAAAAGCTTGTACTTGGCAATCTCGGCTATCACCTTGGCAGATGGATATACCTGATGGATGCCGTTGACGACTATGAAGACGACCTGAAAAAAGGCAACTTCAATCCCTTTAAAAGCTACAATGGGGATAATATTAAGGACTATTTTAATCAAGTTCTTAATCAGTCCCTTGCTGAAACATATAATTCCTGGAATCTTGTTAATGTCAGCCTTTACGGTGGCATTATAGATAATATATTACTAAAAGGCCTTGGAGAAAAGCAAAAGGCAGTTTTATTTTCGGAGGAAAAGAGAAATGGTAAGTAATCCTTATGAAGTTTTGGGTGTTCCTGAAAATGCAACAGACGAACAGATAAAGTCTGCATACAGAGCACTTGCAAAGAAGTATCACCCCGACAACTATGCTGATTCCCCTCTAAAGGATGTAGCAGACGAAAAAATGAAAGAAATCAACGAAGCATACGATATGATTCTTGAGATGAGGAAAAACGGTAATACCGGTTCAGGCTACTCAAATAACGGATATTCCTCCACAGGTTCATCCTCTACCCCTGTTTTCCAAAGGGTTCGTTCCTTTATTATGGCAAACAATATTGCCGAGGCTGAACGCATACTTGACTCTATGGCAGAAAGTCAAAAGACTGCCGAGTGGTATTTCCTCAAGGGTATGTGTGCATCAAGAAAGGGCTGGAGTGAACAGGCATTTCAGTTCATTCAAAGAGCAGTACAGATGGACCCATCAAACCCCGAATACAATGCAGCCTACAACAATATGATGCGTAACCGTCAGTACGGTGCAGGGGCAGGGTACAACCAACCAAATCAGCAGTATGGATGCAGTTGCTGTGATGTTTGCGCCGGTATTATGTGCGCAGATATGTGCTGTAACTGTTGCGGTCACGGTTGCTGATGAAACGGGGTAATGCAATAAAGGTTGCTGTTGGTGGACTTTTCTCCGCAATGGCACTGGTTTTGATGATGCTGACAGGAGTATTTCCCTTTGGAACATACGCTTTTCCTGTTGTAGCGGGTATGATGCTGATTGTAATCTATCTTGAATTTGGTTTCAGATGGTCTATGCTTGTATACGGTGTAATTTCCATAATGTCCATACTCTTTGTTGCGGACAAAGAGGCGGCACTTTTCTTTCTATTACTATTTGGATATTACCCTGTTGTAAAAAGCTTTATCGAAAGGATAAAAAGCAAAATTTTCCAGTACATAATTAAGTTTGCAGTTTTCAACGCATCTGCTGTATCTGTGTATTTTCTAATGCTTTTTGTTTTCGGTTTGCCCTCTGACTCCTTTGAACTTTTTGGGGTGAACATTCCTCTTGTATTCTTGATTGCAGGTAATTTTGTCTTTTTGATTTATGACTTTGCAATTAATGTGGTTGTGGCTCAGTATTTACAAAAGTACAGGAAAATATTTTTCAAGTAATACTTTACATTTTTAACACGGTGATTCCTATGAACTTAAAAATATCAATCATACGGTTATTTTCCCTGATAATGACTATAACAATTCTGCTGTCATCAGTACTTATTAATCTTGATTATCTCTCTGTCTCGGCGGCTGAGCTTACAGAAACTGAACCAACCTCTGCAACTTCTCCTGTTTCTTCAACATCAGCCTCCTTTAGCAACAAATACAAGGTGACAGCAAACAGAAATTTCAATATGCGAAAGGGCGCAGGCTCTTCCTATGATGTAGTAAAAACTATTAAAAAGGGTACTACGCTTTACATAACACAAAGCAGTAAGGGATATTGGGCAAAGGCTAAGGACAGCTCAGGCAAAGAGGGTTATGTTCCCACCAAGTGCATAAATAAAGCCTCCGGCTCATCAATTATAATGAGGAGCACAACCCTTGATGATGTAAATTTGAGAAGTGGTGCAGGTACTACATATTCTGTCCTTACCACTATCCCAAAGGGTACAACAGTAAGTGCCGTAGACAACAGCAACCTTAATTGGTTTAAGGTGTCATATAGCGGAAAAACTGGAGATATA